>CACYHZ010000006.1:0-7918 GCA_902774345.1 uncultured Bacteroidia bacterium
CGGGATATTCTTCCCGTCGGCACCGAAGACGGAAATCATTCCGACTTTCTTTCCAATTAAACCAGGCATTGGTGTTTGTTAATTAATTGTTACTTAATAGTTTAATACGCATTGGAGGCCTCGTGGGCACAATTGCGGACCGCAAAGATACGGATAATTATTTGAACTTCCAAAAGTTATCAACAGCTTTTTAAACAAAGCAGACTCCCTATAAATGAGGATTTCCCGGCTGCCGAAAAAGCCGTACCTTTGCATCTGCGCTGATGAAAAGATTGATTCTGGTCATATTGCTGTGCCTGTCCGTGCTCGCGGGCTTCGCCGCCAATCCGCTGAAGATCAGCGGGCGCGTCACCGAGGCCGGAAGCGGCCAGCCCATCCCCGGCGCCACCGTCCGGCTGGACGAGCATTACCTCTGGGCCGTAACGGACCAGGACGGGTATTTCATCCTTTCGGGAGCCGAAAAGGGCCGCTACATCCTGGAAGTGGCCTGCCTGGGCTATGTGACCGAACGCCGCCAGCTCCAACTGACCCGGGACCTCACGAACCTGAAGATTTCCCTCTCGGAGAGTACCCTGGCCCTGGACGGGGTGGTGGTGACGGCCGAAACCTCCAAAGACAACCTGAACACCACGCAGAAGATTGGCCGGACGGCCCTGGACCACCTGCAGATGAACAGCATGGGCGGTATCACGGCCCTGCTGCCGGGCGGCAAGACCCTGAACCCGGACCTGACGCAGGACAATGCCCTGTCCCTGCGCTCCAGCGGCTCCACCGTGGGCAACGCCGCCTTCTCCACGGCCGTGGAAATCAACGGCGTGCGCATGGGTGACAACGCCAGCTTCGGCGAGCTGGCCGGCATCGGCACGCGCAGCCTGTCGGTGGAGAACATCGAAAGCGTGGAAGTCATTACCGGCGTCCCTTCGGCCGAATACGGGGACCTGGGCAGCGGCATGGTGCGGGTGAACACCAAAAAGGGCCGTACACCGCTTTCAATTGTAATGTCCGTGAACCCGCGCACCTATGAGGTCTCCGTCTCCAAAGGCGTGGAAGTGGGCAAGGGCGTGCTGAACCTCGGGGCCGAATGGGCCCGCGCCACCTCCAAACTCACCTCGCCCTATACCTCCTACACCCGGCGCGACTTTACCGTGGACTACACCCGCAACTTCGGCAAGGACCTCCGCCTGGAGGCCGGCATCAACGGCAACATCGGCGGCATGAATTCCCAGGCCGATCCCGACGCCTTCTCCGAGGCCTACACCCGCGTGAACGACAATCTGCTGACTCCGCACTTCAAGCTGACCTGGCTGCTGAACCGGAGCTGGGTCACCAACCTGTCACTGGAAGGCTCGGTGTACTACCATGACAGTTATTCCCTGGACCACGCGTACCATTCTGCGGCATCGTCCCTGCCGGCCGTCCACAGCACCGCCAAAGGCTATTGGGTGGCCGACGCCCTGCCGCCCACCTATTATTCGGACCAGATCGTGGACTCCAAGGAGCTGGACTACGCGGCCTCGCTCAAATACCACTGGCTGCATCACTGGGGGACCGTCAAAAGCCTCCTGAAGGCCGGTATCCAGTGGAAGGCCGACGGCAACGTGGGACAGGGGGAATGGTACCAGGATCCCAGCCTGGCCGAAAACGGCTACCGCCCCCGCCCCTACAGCGACTATCCCTACATGCATACTCTTTCCGGCTATCTGGAAGAGAACCTGACCATCCCCATCGGCCGGACGAGCCTAAACCTGATGGCGGGTCTGCGGGCCGAATCGGCCTTTATCAATGGTTCGCAGTACCGGAACCTGGGGATGATTTCCCCCCGCTTCAACGCCCGCTGGGCCCTGACCAAAGCGCTTTCCATCCGGGGCGGCTGGGGCGTAGCCGGCAAACTGCCTTCCTTCTTCATCCTGTACCCCAAACGCGAATACCGGGACGTGCGCACAATGGACTACTCCAACGGCGACGAAGCCACCTATATATATTACACGCGCCCGTATCACATGGAATACAACCCCGACCTGCGCTGGCAGCGGAACCACAACGCCGAAGTGGGCGTGGATTATGAGCGGAATGGGTTCCGGCTGAGCCTGGTGGGCTTTTACAACCTGACCAAGGATCCCTACGAATACGGAACGGTGTACGAGCCCTTCTCCTACAACCTGTTCCAACTGCCCTCCGGCTATACCTTCCCGGCCAATCCGGAGCCTGTGCTGGACCACCAGACCGGGGAACTGTACCTGCGGGATGCCGAAGGCTACTATGTGCGGGCCGACCTGAAAGGCACGGACCGCACCTTCGCCGCCTCCCGCCGCCAGGAAAACGGGGCCGACATCCACCGCTACGGCGTGGAACTGACGGTGGACTTCCCGGAAATCAAGCCCATCGGCACCACCTTCCGCCTGGATGCAGCCTGGAACCACAGCCAGTACAGCTCCAACGTCAGCGCCGCCCTGTACCGGGAAGGCTGGACCCATTCCCAGTCCCTGCCCAACCGCTCCTACGAATACGTGGGCATCTACCCCGGCGGCACCAATGTCTATAACGGCCGGCGCACCGACAATGTGGACGCCAACCTGACGGCCATCACCCATATCCCGCGGGCGCGCCTGGTGATTACCCTGCGGCTGGAAGCCACCCTGCTGCGCGCCGCGCAGTACACTTCGGACCGTGCCTTTACGGTGGACGAATCCGGCGATCTCACGCCCACCGGCGGCAATATCTACGACGGCGATTCCTACACGGCCATCTATCCCAGCGCCTATATGGACCTGGACGGGGTGATCCACCCCTGGACGGAAGCATCAGCCCAGGATCCGGCCCTGCAGCGGCTCATCATCCGCTCGGGCAATATCTACACCTTCGCCGCCGACGGTTACCAGCCCTACCTAAGCGCCAACCTGAGCGTGACCAAGGAAATCGGCCGCCACGTGTCCCTTTCCTTCTTCGCCAACAACTTTACCAACGCCCGCCCGGCCGTTAAGAGCCAGGCTACGGGCGTCAGCGCCATCTTCACTCCCAACTTCTATTACGGACTCACGTGCAGACTAAAATTCTAATATTATGGGCCGCGGCGCTTCTGGCTGCCGGCTGTATGAACATGGGTGAGCCCTATGGTCCCGGGGAGCTGAATACGCTCACCGTCCAGGCCGTCTATCCCCAGGGAGCAGCCGCACGCGGAGGGGCCAGCGTCAGCATCGAGGACGTGGCCGGCGACATCACCTATTCCCTCACGACGGATGCATCGGCCCGGGCGGAGACCCGCCTTCCCAACGGCATCTACCGCGTAACCGTACGCGACCGGGAAGGCGAAGACGTGTTCAACGGCACCAGCGACAAAGTCCTGGTAAACCAGGAAGACGTCCAGCTGACCCTGCAGCTGAAACAATCCAAGGCCGGGGCCCTGGTGATCAAGGAACTGTACACCGGCGGCTGCAGCAAAGCCCCCGGAGAAGGCACCTGGCAGAGCGACTCCTATGCCATCCTGCACAACAACAGCGTGGAACCCATCTATCTGGATGGCCTGTGCTTGGGCACGCTTTCGCCCTATAACGCCACCGGCGTGAACCACTGGAAGGACAGCGAAGGGGCCCTGCCGCAGGATTTCATCCCCATCACCCAGGCCGTGCTGATGATACCCGGAGACGGGGACGACTTCCCGCTGGCGCCCGGGGCCGATGCGGTGGTTTGCCTGCGCGGCGCCATCGACCATACACAGCAGTATCCGTTGTCGGTGAACCTGAACCAGCCGGACTACTTCGTGTGCTACAGCCCCACCCTCTTCCCCAACCCCATCTACCATCCGGCCCCCGGCGACCGCATTTCCCCGGAACGTTACCTGGAGATCGTGATCAAGACCGGCATCGCCAACGCCTATACCATTTCCAACGCCTCCCCTACCTTCGTGATCTTCCGGGCGCGGGGAACCGATATCCGGACCTTCGTGCAGGACCCGGCCAACATTCCGCAGGAACCCGGCTCCAGCGACAAGGCCGTGGCGGTTCCGCCGTCCTGGGTGATTGATGCCGTGGAGGTGTTCGACGGCCGTTCGTCCGGCAACGCCAAACGCCTGACGGACATCCTGGATGCCGGCTATGTTACCCTGTCGGAGCCCTTCAAGGGCCACACGGTGATGCGGAAGACCGATGAAGAGGCCACGCGCACCCAGGGCTTCGAGGTGCTGCAGGATACCAACAATTCAAGCGAAGACTTTTATGAACGCGAAACACAGTCCCTCCACCGGTAAGTGCCTGCTTACCCTGCTGGGCCTTGTGATTTTCGCCCAGCTCTCCCCCGCCCAGGAAGCCTGGCGGGAAGGCCGGAACATTGCCGGACTTGCCCGGGAGGCCGCTCCCACGGGGCAGACCGCCAATGCCGTCATCGGCGGGCAGTTCACTTCCGGCGGTTTCCGTTCCCCTTCGGACGGCAGCACCCTGTGGACCGGCCTGGCCCAGGCCTCTGCGGAAGCCCGTTTCGAAGACCTGTTCCTGACCGGGAACTTCGGCTTCGAGCTTACGCGTGGCAACGAAATGATGGGCTCCATGTTCACCCATCCCGGCTATTATCCCGTTGACATTCTGGAGTTTACGCCGGGCGTCAAACTGCGCCAGACCTACGATATCGGCGGCGGCATGGCCTGGAAAAACGCCAGCCGCTGGACTCCGGGTGCCACCATCCGTTTCCAGGGGACCAATTACGCCAAACGCAAAGACCTGCGCCATACCACCTATCGGCAGGAACTGGAAGTGGTGCCGTCGGTGGCCTACAGCGGCGATGGCTGGACGGCCGGCCTCAGCTACGTCTTCAGCAAGACCTCGGAATTCATCACCGCCGAGCAGGTGGGACAGGCCAAGGCCGAATCCTATACCGCCTTCCTGGATAAAGGGCTGCTGTTCGGCACCCTGCAGGCCTGGGACGGCAGCGGCGTCCACCTGAAGGAAGCCGGTGTGGACCGCTTCCCGGTGAAGGAATTCACCCACGGCGTTGCCCTGCAGGCCTCTCTGGGCAAGGTGCTGTATGCCGATGTCGAATACGACTGGACCCGGGGCGAAGCCGGCGAAAAAGCTTACATCTGGTTCCGTTTCCCGGGCGCGCGCTGCAGCGCTTCGCTCGTGGGTACCCTCAGCGGCAGCAGCGGCATCCATCGCCTGAAAGCCTCCTGGGAGTGGACCAAACAGGAGAACTACGAGACCGTGCTGGAGAAAGTGACGGAAGGTGGTGTGACCACACCCGTGGAATACGGCAGCAACCGCATCTGGCAGCGGCGGACCCTGGACTTCTCGCCTTCTTACCGCTTCGTGCATCAGAAGGGTTGGTCGGCGGGCGCCCTCCTGGATGTGGAATACGACAAATACCGCATCACCTGCATGTACCCTTACGTGTACCGTCACGAGCCCCTGTACCTGCGCGGGATGCTGCACGGAGAGGTGCCCGTCGGGGCTTTCCTGATCAGGGGCGCCGCCCAGTTCAGCGCCGCCGTGGCCCAGAATGACGCCAGCAAAACCGTGGCCGATGAAAGCCTGGGCGTAAGCTCCACCCCCTTCCGGCTCAGCGAATGGTGGGCCATGGAGCAGGAATGGCAGGACGCCCCCAGGCTGTCCCTTTCGCTGGAGCTGCGCTACAACTTCCTCGTGGGCCGGAACGTGCCGCTGTACGTGGAAGCCGGCTGCCAGTTCACCCAAGCCTTCCGGATCACGGCCCTGCCGGGATCCAGGCGCCAGACCACGCACCTTACAATAGGATATAGTTTTTAATTCAATAATACATTTACGCTTATGAAAAAGATTCTGTTCTTCGTTGCAGGCGCCCTTGCCCTGGCCGCCTGCGGCAAAACTGCACCGGCCTTCATCGACGATCCCGACGATCCCGCCTACGCCGGTGAAGCAGCCCGTACCGTCCGCATCGTTCCGCTGATGACCAAGGTCACAGAAACCAGTTTCGAGGAAACCGATGCCATCGGCGTCACCGTAACGCCCTCCACCGAAGTGGAAGGCTTTTCGGCCCAGAACCTGAAGTTCGTCTATGACGGCAGCGCCTTCTCCAGCAGCCTGAAGTGGTACAGCGCCGGCACCACCACCTCCACCATTACGGCTTACTATCCCTGGAGCGAGACCGTGCCTACCAGCTTCACCGTGCAGTCTGACCAGCGCAACGGCACCGGGTCCTCCGACTTTGTGGCCGGCAGCAAGGCCGACGTCCTGCCCACCGCAGCCGCCGTGCCCGTTCCGTTCAAGCACAAGCTCACCCGCATCAAGCTGAACGTGACCAACAATGCCGAAGGCGACCTGGACCACATCGTCCTGAAAGGCGGAAAACTGACCGCCCTGCTGGATGCTGACTTCAACGCCAGCGCCGACCCGGACGCCGAGCCCGGCGACATCGTGGCCTTCGAGGGCCAGAGCGGCTATTACCTGATCCTGCCCCCGCAGACGGTTTCCTTCGTTGCCAGCGTATTCACCACCGGCGGCGATGAACTGACCCAGGCCATGGTCGAAGCCACCCTGGAAGCCGGCAAACAGTACACCATCAATATGATTGTGAACCCCGGCGACCTGAGCGTCGTGCTGTCCGGCGAAATTGAAGGCTGGAACGACGGCGGCGAGATTGGCGGCGAGGATCCCGTTCCCAGCAATGTGGAAGAGCACCTTGACCTCGGATACATCATTTACCACGATGTTCAGTACAATGTCGTGAAACTGAAGGACAACAAGTGGTGGATGGCCCAGAACCTGGCCTACGTGCCGGACGGCTTCACCCCCGCCTCCGACCTGAGCGCCGTCACCGCCGGTGTGTTCTACCCGCTGAAAGTCAACGACGGCAAGACGTCTGCCGAGTTCGACACGTCCGCCGACGGCATTGCCGCCAAGGGCTATCTGTACCAGGCCGAAGTGGCTCTGGGCCTGCAGGTTGGTGGTCTGACTACACTCGATCAAGCTGTAGAACTGGAAGGCGCCCAGGGTATCTGCCCGGATGGCTGGCATGTTCCTACGATTAGCGATATCATCGGGCTTGTGGGTAAGGCTGTCAGCCCCATCGCCACCAATCCTGATGCGCCTTATTACAACGGCAGCAATGGATCCATCGTCCTGCTGAATGAGGACGGCTTTAATATGGATGCCTTCGGTGCCGTCTCCATCCAGGACAACACCAAGACCGCCGGTACCTTCATGGGCTGGGCTTCCAAATATTCCAGCAAGCTTTCCAGCGGTATGTTCTGCGGTTCCTCCGTGGGACTGAATAGCGACGGCGATCCTACAGCCACCTACAACACGACCGATGAACCCGCTTCCGGCATCAAGAACATCCAGTTCTACGGCTTCATGCCCATGACCAACAAGGATTCCGAAGCCGATTACACCTGCAACGGCACCAAGGTCAGCTACCGCGTTGCCGGACCGGTGCGCTGCGTCCGTAACGAATAATAAAGCCAGCCGATGAAAAAATGGCTCCTCACCATCGCCCTTGGCCTGTGCATCCTCCCGGGTGCACGGGCCGATGAGGGCATGTGGCTGATCCAGTGCCTGGACCGGGCGCTGGAAAAGAACATGAGGGCGCGGGGGCTGAAACTGGGGGTTCGGGAGATCTACAACGAGGAAGCAGGTGGCCTGTCCGACGCCGTGGTCTCGCTGGGTTTCTACTGCAGCGGCAGCATGGTGTCCGACCAGGGGCTCCTCATTACCAACCACCACTGCGCCTACTCCGACGTGTCGGAGCTGTCCACCCCGGAGCACAACTATCTGGAAGACGGTTTTTGGGCCCTTTCCCAGGCCGATGAAATCCCCCTCAAGGGCAAGGAATTCTTCTTCCTGCGCAAGGTCCTGGATGTAACGGACGAAGTGTACGCCCTCCAGGAGCGCCTGCGCGCCGAAGGCCTTCCCTTCGGCAGCCGGCGCCTGTCGGCCATCATGGAAAAGAAGTATTC
>CACYHZ010000006.1:7958-15480 GCA_902774345.1 uncultured Bacteroidia bacterium
GAGAAATACTACCTCTGCCTGTACGAAAAGTACACCGACGTGAGGCTGGTCGCCGCTCCGCCCGTGACCGTAGCAGCCTTCGGCGGCGACGAGGACAACTGGGAATGGCCGCAGCACAAGGCCGATTTCGCCCTGTACCGCATCTACGACAGCAACGGACAGCCCCTGCATCCCCGCCGGCACCTGGCAATCAGCACCAAGGGCTACGGGGAAGGCTCCTTCGCCATGGTCATCGGCTATCCCGGCCGCACCTCCCGCTACGCCCCGGCCGCGGAGATGGAGCAGACCATCAACGTGGAGCGCCCGGTCACCAACCGCCTCAGAGCCCACCAGATGGAGATTATCCGCAAATGGATGGACGCAGACCCGGCGGTCCGGATGAAATACGCCGACCCCTTCTTCAGCCTGAGCAATATAGCCGAACTGCAGGAAGGCGAGGTGGCCTGCGTGCACCGATTTGGAACCATCCAGAAGCGGCGGCTGGAGGAGGAAAGGATGCCGGAACAGGAACTGCTCTCCCAACTGGACAAGGAATACAGCGGCAACTCGGCGCTGGAACTGCAAAAGGTGTATTATCGGGAAACCCTTATCCGGGGGCTGATGATATCCCGGACCCTGCTCCGGATGGGCAGTGCCAAAGGAGACATCCCCCGCCAGCGGCAGCTTCTGGAGCAAGGCCTCGCCGAAACCGATCCGCGGGTGGAGAAAGAGCTGCTGACCTTCTCGGTGCAGGAATTCCTCTCCAACATGGATCCTTCCCTGCTGAAACCCATCCACCGGCAGCTGCTGCAGGATTTCGGCACCGATTATGACGCTGCAGCCGAATGGCTCTGGGAGCACTCCTGCGTCTCCGGCACTTTTGACGGAAACTTGGAAGAGGACCCGCTGTACCGCTATATCCGGGAGCTGAGCATCGCGGACATCAACCGCTTGCAGGTGCATGAGGCCGATCCGGCCCAGCTGCGCCGGGACTATGTCCGGGCCCGCTACCGCATGCTCGCGCGTGACGGTGTTCCGCAGTATCCCGATGCCAATTCCACGATGCGCCTCAGCTACGGCCGGGTGAGCGGAATCGAGCCCCGGGACGGGCTGTACTGCCACTGGCAAAGCACCGCCGCCGGCCTGCGGGAGAAGTATAATCCTGCGCTGTACGACTTCCACTACCCCGACAGTTTCCGCGAGGTATTGCCGCCCGTGGACTTCCCCGTGAACTTCCTTACCGACCTGGACATCACCGGCGGCAACTCCGGCTCCCCGGTGCTGAACGGGAAGGGAGAACTCATCGGGTTGGCCTTTGACGGCAACAAAGAATCACTGGCCTCCGACTACGAAGCAGTGGAAGGCTACAACAAATGCGTCTGTGTGGACATCCGCTATGTTCTGTGGGTAATCCGCTACCTGGGAAGGCAGCAGTATGTTCTGGCCGAATTAGGCTTATAACCGCTCAATATCCGCCCAACCGAAACGGGCGGGATACAGCCAGGCGCGCTCCGTGCGCTCCATCACGCCATAGTCCAGGGAAACCTTGGGGCACTCCGTATAGGCGCGTTCCACGAAAGAAGGGTCGCCGATCTGTTCCTGCCAACCGCGGAACAGTTCGGTGACTTCCGGTAAATAGCGCTCCATTTCGGCACAGATGGTGGCGGCTTTCCAAATGAAGATACCGCTGTTCCAGAAGAATTCACCGGTACGGACAAAGACCTGGGCCAGTTCCTCGCTGGGCTTTTCGGTGAAGGTCTTCACCTTCAGCGGGCCGGCCATCAGATGGGCGTTGCGCCCTTCCCGCACCTGGATATAACCGAAGTTTACATCCGGGGACCTGGGCACGATACCCAGGGTCATCAGCACATCGTTCTCCTCCACATATTCGAAAGCCTCGCGGATGGTGTCGGCGAACAGGGCTTCGTCCCGGATCACCAAGTCCCAGGGGCTGGCTACCAGCACGGCTTCCGGATCCCGGGCCAGCAGGGTGTAGGCGGCATAGCCCATACAGGGGGCTGTTTTGCGGGCGAAAGGTTCCAGCAGCAGGTTTTCGGGTTTCAGTTCTGGCAGCGTGCTTACGGCTGATGCGCCATATTGCTTGGGGGTAATTACCAGGATGTGGTCTTGCGGCATTACCTGGAGAAAGCGGTCATAGGTGTCGCGGAGCTGTTTGGGAGAGCCGGCTCCATCGGCCATAATCACGCAGTATCTGTGATCGTTCATATAAGGTATTGGCTATTAGACGTATAGGGGGATCCAGGCGTGGGGGAAATAACGGACCACGGTTTCCGGGCCGTCAAACATCACGGAAACGATGTCGAAGAAAACTTCCTTTCCATCCAACTGCTTTTTGTGGAGATATTGGGTGGCAGCAGCCGAGATGCGTTTTTGTTTGACCGTATTCACCTGGTCCAGGATGGTGGAGGTGACGGGGGCCGTCCGGGTCTTGACTTCCACGAAATGGATGCCGTCGGAACTCTCCGACACAATATCCAGTTCCAGGTGGCCGGCGTGCCAGTTGCGGTCCAGAATCTGATGCCCCTGCGTTTGCAGGAAATCACAGGCCATCTGCTCTCCGGCTTCCCCTATCTTGCTGGTTCTTAGTACGTTCATCACTTATTCAAATTTCACCACCGTTACGCCGGAACCGCCAAACTGGACGTGTTCATCGGCCACGGAGACAACGCCGGGGACCGTGCGCACATACTTCTGGATTTCCTCGCGCAAGGCGCCCGTTCCCTTCCCATGCAAAATTCGCACCGAAGGAACTCCCAGCATAATGGCGTCGTCAATATAGCGCATCACGATCTCAATGGCATCGGTCACCCGTTCGCCGCGAACGTCCAGTTCCAGCTTGAACTGGGCCTTCCGCTCGCGGATGCCGGTATCATAGACCTGGCGAGGGCGCTGCTCCGGCGCCTTGGCGGCCGCCTTGTATTCGTTGGCCGTAATGCGCTCCACACGGTCCAGCGGCAGTTTGGTGGTAATATTACCCACGATCACCGACACCGCCTTGATGCTCACCTTGGCTACTTCGCCCACCATTCCGTTGTCCTTCACCCGCACTTTCTCCCCTACTTTCAGCGGCGCGCTGCGGAAGGCGGCCAGCTTCCTGGCTTCGGCTTCCTCCTGTTGCAGCTGCTGCAGGGTTTCGCCGTCGGCACGCCTCAGTTTACGCACTTTCTCGCGTTCCTTGCGCTGCTTGACAGTCTGGAGTTTCTGGTCGATATAGTTGTCCCGGCGGGAACGGTTGTCGGCCAGGGCGCCCAGGAAGCCCTGCAACTGCGCACGGGCCTCTTTGGTGGGCTCTTTCTGGGCCTGGGATTCCCGGATGGTACGGATGGTGCTTTCCACGCGCTTGTTGGCGCCGCGGACAATCTTCTCGGCTTCCTGGCGGGCTTCCTCCAGGATCCGGCTGCGCATATCCTTGATTTCCTCCAGCTCTTTCTCGTAGCGGTCCGTCAGGCCTTCCAGGGTCTTGTCCGTAGCCTTGATCTTGGTCAGTTTCTCGTCCAGGGCGCGGCGGTTGCGGGCAATCTTCCGGAGGTTGCGCTCAATGCCTACAAACTGCTCCCCGGCCCGTTCTTCGGCATCGTGGACGATGTTTTCCGGCAGTCCCATCTTCCGGGCCAGTTCAAAGGCGAAGGAGGAACCGGGCAAGCCCATTTCCAATTGGAAAAGCGGGGCCACGGTAGCGGCGTCGAAGAGCATCGCCCCATTTACCACGCCGGTTTCGGCGCTGGAGGCGTACAGTTTCAGGTTGGTATAGTGGGTGGTGATGACGCCATAGGCGCCACGGCTGTCCAGCGCGTGCAGGATGGCTTCGGCAATGGCGCCGCCCGCAGCCGGTTCCGTTCCGGAGCCGAACTCGTCAATCAGCACCAGCGTCTTGCCGTCGGCCACTTCCAGCATGGCCTTCATATCGCCCAGGAAGGAGCTGTAGGTGGACAGGTCGTTCTCCAGGGACTGGTCGTCGCCGATGGAGACCATGATGCGGTCGAACACCGGCAGTTCCGAGGTTTCGGAGGTGGGAATGAGCATGCCCCACTGAAACATGTACTGCAGCAGACCCACGGTCTTCAGGCAGACGCTCTTGCCGCCGGCATTGGGACCGGAGATGAGCAGGATGTGCTTTTCGGGGGTCAGAGTGACCGTCAGCGGCACAATGGCCTTCTTTTCCTTGCGAAGGCTCTTTTCCAGCAGCGGGTGCCGGGCTTTCCTGAGGCGCAATTCCCCGTCCTGGGACAGGACCGGCATGCCGGCGATGTAGTCCAGGGCCACCTGGGCCTTGGCCATATTGAAATCCAGCTCGCCCACAAAAGTAGCCCCGGCTATCAGCTCGGGCACGAAGGGGCGCAGGAATTCAGCAAATTCATACAGGATGCGGGCAATCTCCCGCGTTTCGGCAAAATGCAGTTCGGCCAGTTCATTCTGCAGGGCCACCACCTCGGCCGGTTCCATGAAGGTGGTCTTGCCGGTGGCCGATTCGTCATAGACGAAGCCCTGGAAGGCCCTTTTCTTGGCCGAGGAGACGGGAATCAGCATCTTGCCGTCGCGGATGGAAACGCTGGCGTCGCTGTCAACCAGCCCCTCCTGCTGCGCCTGCCGCAAAATGGCGTTCATCCTGCGGGAAACGTTGATTTCCTTCTCTTTGATGCTCTTGCGGATCCGGTACAGTTCGTCCGAAGCGGTGTCCTTGATTTCCCCATGCCGGTCCAGGATGCCGTCGATGCGGCGGATCACCTCCGTGGGGGCGGAAACGCCCGAAGCCAGGTGCTGCAGGTTGGGATAGATGCCCTCTTTCAGCGTATGGAAAAAATGCAGGGCTTTCCTGAGGGTGTCCAGCAGCGTCCGCAGCTTGCCCAGGGACAGCAGGTCGATGGAGGCCTGTTTACCGATGGGTTCCAGGAAAGGGATGGCGTCGATGTAACCGGAGGTCGGGAAATTCTCCTCGAACATCAGGATCAGGCGCATTTCGTCCGTCAGCAGGTGCCGGCGGATAATCTGGGCACCGTCCGTGCAGAAGGCTTCCTCTGCCACACGCGTGGCGGCATATTCCGTGGAACAACGGGCCTGAATGGCAGCCCTGACCTTGTCGAAACCCAGTTTCGCTTCCAGCCTCGTGTCCATCTACGCTTTCTCCTCCTCTTTCTTCATCATGGACCCGAGCAACTGGCGGAGTTCCTTCATATCTTTCACGGTGTGGATTTCCCCGCCCCGCACGAAACTGACGTTGCCGGTTTCTTCCGACACCACCAGAATATCGGCATCAGTATCCTCGCTAAGGCCGAGGGCGGCCCGGTGGCGCATTCCGTAATGGGCCGGGATATCGGTGCGGTTGGTCATCGGCAACTGGCAGCGGGCGGCGGCGATATGGTCACCGATGATGATCATGGCACCGTCATGCAGCGGAGAATTCTTGAAGAAGATATTCATAATGAGCCGCCGGTTGATATCCGCCTCGAAGCGGTCCCCGGTGGCCATATATCCTTCCATGGAGGACTTGTGCTGGATGACGATCAGGGCGCCGGTCTTTTCGGCCGACATGGCCCGGATGGCCTCGCCCAGTTCTTCCACGCTCTGGCTGCCCATCGTCTCTTCCTTGATGCCCATCAGGCGGTTGAAGATCTGGCCGCCACGGCGTGCCAGGCCCGATTGGACGGCCATGCGGTTGAGCATGTGGCGGATTTCGGGCTGGAACAGGATGATGATGGCCAGCACACCCACGTCCAGGAGGGTGTTCAGCAGTACGGTCATCATGCGCATATTCAGGGCGCTTACTACGGCCTGGGCCACGATCAGCATCACCAGGACCAGGACCACGTTCAGCACCGATGAATCCCCCCGGATGCTCCTGAACAGCAGGAAAATAACGCTGGCCACCATCAGGATGTCCAGAAGGTCCGCCCAGCCGAAACTCAGGAAGGAGAATATGCCCAGTACTTTTATCATACCAGTCTGCAAAGATAACACTTTATTCCAAGTTTTTTTAACTTTGCAAAGTGAAAGCGGAACCTATGTACAGAGTCTTGAAATTCGGCGGATCTTCGGTTGCCTCCGCCACCAACATATCCCGTGTACTGGACATCGTGGAAAAAGAAGCCGGGAAGGGCCGGGTGATCCTGGTAAGCAGCGCCATCAGCGGCTGCACCGACGCCCTCCTGAGCGGCAGCGAAGCCCAGTTCCAGGAAATGGAACGCCGGCACCGGGACATCGTGAAGCGGCTGTTCACCGGCGCCGAACGCCAGGCGGTGCAGGAGCGGATGGACGCCCTCTTCGCCCAGCTCCGGCAGGCGCCCGCCGACGAACAGGTGACCTTCGGCGAAATCTTCTCCACCACCCTTCTGGCCGCCAAGCTGGAAACGGAAGGGTACCAGACCTGCTGGCTGGATTCCCGCGACCTGGTGGTCAAGGGCGATGAGCCCCGTACCTTCGGCCTGATCCGCGAAGCCCTCCAGACCCACGAGGCCGCCGTTTTCGTGGCGCCGGGCTTTATCTGCCGGGATGCCGCGGGCAAGATCTGCACCCTGGGGCGCGGCGGTTCCGATTATACCGCCGCCCTGTACGCCGCCGCCATCCAGGCCGACAGCCTCCAGATCTGGACGGACGTACCGGGCATCATGACGGCCAACCCCAAGCAGGTGCCGGCCGCCCGCACCGTGCCCCGGATGTCCTACACCGCCGCCCTGGATATGGCTTCCCACGGAGCCAAGGTGCTGTACGCCCCCACCGTGGCGCCGGCCATGGCAGCAGGCATCGACATTGAGATCCGCAACACCTTCGCCCCGGATGGAAAGTTTACGGTGATCGGCGCAGCCCGGGATGCCGGCCAGTGGATTGGCGTGGCGTCCGAAGGGAATGTCATCCGGCTGGTGGGTTCACGGCCTTCGGCCACCGACCCCGCCGCCGACATCCGCAAGGCCCTGCAGGAAGCGGGGATTCAGGCCCTTTCCATTCAGGCCGATGGCAACAGCCTGGATGTCACCGTGCGCCAGGGAGTGCTGGACCAGAGCCTCCGGGCTATCCACCGGGCCTTCTTCCAGGCCCTTCCCGTGCAGGTCGTGAACCTGTTCGTGGCCGGCGACGGCGCTGTGGCCCGCGCCCTGATCCAAATGGTAAAGGAAAGCGCAGACACGGTGGAGGAACGCACCGGAAAACAGCTCCGGATTGTGGGACGGGCCAACAGCCGGGAATACGGCATCGACCTGGACGGCCATCCGCTTATCGGCACTGCCGGCGACTACATTGACGCCATTCTGCAAGTGGCGCCGAAAGGGGCGGTCTTCGTGGACGCCACCAACAGCAAAACCCTGTACAAACGCTATACGGACCTGCTGCAGGCAGGTATCGGCGTGGTTTCTTCCAACCGGCGCTCTTTCGCGGTTCCCTACCCCGAGTATGCCGCCATCCAGGCTGCCGCACGGGAAAACGGGGCCATCCTGCGCTATGAAACCACCGTCGGCGCAGCCCTTCCCATCCTGGAATCCATCGCCCGCGGCGCCAACAGCTGCGACGAGGTCCTGTCCATCGAGGCTGTGGT
>CACYHZ010000006.1:15491-61268 GCA_902774345.1 uncultured Bacteroidia bacterium
CTGGCCCGTGAGGCCGGGGTGCAGTTGGAGGAAGAAGGCGTGAAAGTATCCGCTGTGGTGCCGGAAAGCCTGCTGGAAGGAAGCATCGACCACTTCTACGCCCAGCTGGAAGCCTATGAACCGGAGTGGGCCCGCCAGGCGCGGGAAGCCACGCTGCAGGGTTTCCGCCAGCGTTTTGTGGCCTATCTGGAAAAAACGCCTGACGGCTATCAGGCGGGTATCGGGCTCCGGAATGTACCGCCGGTGCATCCGGCCTATTATCTGCGGGGAACGGAGAATGCCATTATGGTGCGCAGCGCCTTCCACCCCTATCCGCTGGTGATCCAGGGCCCCGGTGAAGGTGCCCGGGAGGCCGCGTCCAGTATCCTGAACGATATCCTGCGCTAAACTACAGCAGTTCGCTGAACTCGTGCACGCCTTGCAGGCCTTCGGTCAGCAGGGCGGCTGTTACGGCACCTTTGGCAAAGCCCTCACGGGAGAAAGCCTCGTGCCGGAAGGTGAGCTTGTCGCAGGAAGATTCCAGCGTAAGCGTGTGAATACCAGGCACTTCTCCTTCGCGAATGGCGCTTATCTCCGGTTTTACACCCAGCCCCTTTTCCACCAGCTGGCCCAGGGACTTGGCCGTTCCTGAAGGGGCGTCCAGCTTGTGGATGTGGTGGATCTCCTCAATGGACGGCGTATATCCGGCGCCCTTCAAGAGGGCCGAAGCCCTGACCACCGCAGCAAAGAGGGCATTCACGCCCAGCGAGAAATTGGACGCATACACAAGGGGCGTTCCCGCCGCCTCGAAAGCCTGGAAAACATCGTCCCGGATATCGTTCCAGCCGGTCGTTCCCACCACGGCGGCCTTGAAGTTCCGGGCGATAAAAGGGTAATTGGCACGGAAAGCCTCCGGCGTAGTAAAGTCGATACAAACGCACTCCCGGGCTACTTCGGGCCGGATGGCCGTAATGTCCTCGCTGGCCTCCACCAGCTCAATACCCCGGTTGCGGAGCTCGTTTTCGACCATGTGGCCCATTTTTCCGTAACCGCTGATGATGACTTTCATAGGCGTGAAATAAGAAGGAACATGTTCTTGTATTGCTGCACGGCTGTCTCCAGGTCCTGGACCAGGATCCGTTCGTCGCTTCGATGCGCGACGCGGATGCTTCCGGGGCCGCAAATGGCCTTGTGGGTGAAATTACTGAGGTGCGGGGCGTCGCTACCGAACGCCACGGGAGCGCTGTCGAAGCCCTCCAGCGTCAGGTAACGGGCCGGCGTGTCACCCCCGCGGGGGGTAACGGACAGGGTCTCGGAGGCGGCTGCCTCCATCCATTGCTGGACCGCTTCGTGCGAGACGAAGGTGGTACGGAAATACAGGCGGCAGCAGACCCGGGGCGAAAGGATGTTCTGGGGATTGTCGCTTTGCAAAAGGCCCACGTTCCAGGTGGTTTCCCCCAGGATGGGATCCATGCCGAAATCCGTGGCTTTCAGCTTGTTATAGAAGTCGTTGAACAGGTCGATGGCGCTCACGCCAAACTGCGGATAACCGGAATGGAAGGCCTCGCCGGTAAAGCAGAGGTCGTAGGACTGGGTGCCCTTGGAGGCGCTCACCATCTTGTTTTCCGTGGGTTCGCCCACAATCAGGTACGGAGCGCGGAAAGCGGTCTTGGCAAAGGCCTTGGCACCCCAGGAGCCCGTTTCCTCGCCAGCAAGCAAGAGGAGTCCGAAGCCGCTGCAGCCCTCCTCCTCCAGCTCCTTGCAGGCCGTGTACATCGCAAGCAACTGGCCCTTGGCATCGCAGCTGCCCCGGCCGGTAATGAGATTCTCTCGGCCCTCCGGGCCTCGGAATGACAATAAAGAACCCTCGGTCATACCGAGCGAAGCGAGAGTATCCCATGCCGCCTGGGGCGGAATGTAGGGCGGGACGGTGTCCATGTGGGTGCAGAAAACCAGCTTCGGGGTGCCCCAGGACAGGAGAAGGTTCAGCGTGCCGTCCCCCACCTCGAAAGCCTGTTTGGAAGGGGCCTGGAGGTGCTCCAGCAGCCATTCGGCCAGTTTCCGCTCCTTTCCCGAAGTGGAATCCTGCTCCAGTATCTGTCTGAACAGCTCCCAGTTCATCGTCCCAACCAGCCTTTGGCCAGCAGCACCTGGGCAATCTGCACGGCGTTGGTGGCCGCCCCCTTGCGGATATTGTCGCTGACGCACCAGAGATTCATCCCGTTCTCCACGGAAGGATCGCGGCGGATGCGGCCCACAAAGACTTCGTCCTTCTCCCAGGCCGTGATGGGCATCGGATAGATGTTATTAGCAGGATCGTCCTGCACCACCACGCCGGGCATATCGGCCATCAGGCGGCGGGCTTCCTCCAGGTCGAAGGGCCGGTGGAACTCCAGGTTCACGCTCTCCGAATGGCCACCTTTCACCGGCACGCGCACGGTGGTCGCACTCACGGCGATGGACGGATCGCGGAGGATTTTCCGGGTTTCGTTCACCATTTTCATCTCCTCCTTGGTATAGCCGTCGGGAAGGAAAGAATCGATATGCGGCAGAATGTTCAGGTCGATCGGGTGCGGGAATTTGTCGCCGCTGCCGCCGGCACGTTCGGCCTCCAGCTGCTGGATGCCCCGCTGACCGGCGCCGGTAACGCTCTGATAAGTGCTCACCACGATCCGCTTGATGCCATAGGCCTGATGCAGCGGAGCCAGCGGCAACACCATCTGGATGGTGGAGCAGTTGGGATTGGCGATGATATGATCGTCGGGCGTGAGGACATCGGCATTGATTTCGGGCACCACCAGCGGCACGGAAGGATCCATCCGCCAGTAGGAGGAATTGTCCACCACATAGCACCCAATGGCCGCGAACTTCGGTGCCAGTTCGGCCGAAGCGGCGCCACCGGCACTGAAAATGGCCAGCACGGGCTTCCGGGCAATGGCTTCTTCGGCACTCATCACCGTCCATTCCCGGCCTTGGAACGAGACCTTCCTGCCCCAGGAACGGGACGATGCCACCGGCAGCAGTTCCGTCACGGGAAACTGCCGTTCCTGCAGCACTTGCAACATTTTGGAGCCCACCAGACCCGTGGCCCCGACTACCGCTACGATCATTGTCTGATACTTTACATGTTAACGTTACCTCCGTTCTCTAGCGGAGGAGATCTTCAAGGTGTACGCTGCCTTCGGTCTTGGCATCGCGGTACTTCACGATGACCGGGCAGTACAGGTGCACGCCGCTCTCCAGCGGCTTTCCGTTCCGGACGATGGGCTTGGACCCGCTCACCACCACGGCACCGCGCGGCACCACCACGCGACCGTCGGCATTGCGGCGGATGAAATCTCCCGTAGTGGCATCGAAAATGGCGGTGGACGACGTGATAATTACGCCGGAGGCAATCACGGCGCCCTCTTCCACGATGGTCCCTTCGTAAATGCCGCAGTTGCCGCCGATGAAGGCTCCGTCCTCAATGATGGTGGGCAGCGCCCCGGCCGGTTCCAGCACACCCCCGATCTGGGTGGCGGCGGAAATATGGATGTGCTTTCCCACCTGGGCGCAGGAGCCGATGGTGACATGACTGTCCACCATGGTCCCTTCGTCCACATAGGCGCCCACATTCACATAGGCCGGCGGCATCACAATGCTGCCCTTGGCCAGGTAGGCCCCGCGGCGGATGCTGCTGCCTCCGGGAACGATGCGGACCCCGTCATCGGCGCGGAACTGACGCAGGGGGAAGGTGTCCTTGTCGAAGAAGGAGAACTGGCCCTGGGACATCTCGCGGACGGTGCCCAACTTGAAACCGGCCAGAATCACTTCTTTCACCCATTTGTTCACCACCCATACGCCGTCCTGCTTCTGGGCCACACGCAATTCGCCCTTTTCCAGGGCTTCCAGGACTTCGGTAAATTGCTGCAGGGTAATCTCCATCAGAATAACTGTTCTAAGGTTTGTTTCAGCAGCGTTTCCGTCTGGGCGGTAGCGGGTACCAGCGGCAGGCGGAGGCTGTTTTCCATCAGACCCAGCTGGGCCATGGCTGCCTTGGCCGGAATGGGATTGGGCTCTACGAAGAGGGCCTTGAACAGCGGCTGCAGGCGGCTGTCCATGGAGGCGGCATCGTCCAGGCGACCCTCCTGCAGGGCATGGACCAGGTCGCAGACGGCCGAGGGGAATACGTTGGAGGCCACGGAAATGACGCCATCGGCCCCGGCTTTCACCAGCTCGAAAGTCTGGTCATCGTTGCCGCTGAGCACGGAAAAGCCCTCCGGACGACCGTCCAGGATGGCCTGGACCTGCGCCAGATTGCCCGATGCTTCCTTCACGGCCACGATGTTGGGAACCTCCCGGGCCAATTGCAAGGTGGTGCCGGCTTCCAGATTGGCGCCCGTTCGGCCGGGGACATTGTACAGGATTACCGGCTTGTCGGTATGCTGGGCCACAGCCTTGAAATAGGCGTACATTCCCCGCTGCGGCGGTTTGTTGTAATACGGGACCACCACCAGGAAGGCATCGGCATCCTGCAGCAGGCGCATATTGGCCAGCGTCCCCGCCAGGGAATTGGTGCCGATACCGGCTACGACCGGACGGCCCTGGGCGTGCTGCCGGGTCACTTCCAGCACCTGGAGTTTCTCGGACTCGGACAGGGTAGGCGTTTCACCGGTGGTGCCCAGCGGGACCAGGAAATCCACGCCGGTGGTCACCTGCCAGTCCACCGTGGCGGCAAAGGCTTCATAATCCACCTCTCCGCCCTTGAAGGGGGTGAGCAATGCGGTTCCGCATCCTCTAAACAGCTTGGTACTCATCATCTTGCAAAGATACAAAAATATTCACCAGTTCGGCGGGACCGGTCAGGTACACATCCGAGAAGCGTTCCGGTCCCTGCGCACGGAAGTCCACCTGCAGCCAGTCTCCCCGGCGGCATTGAAGCCGATACGATTGCGGTCCTGCTTCCCTGCCTTCCTGCTTCCAGGCGGCGATAGCCGATGCCGTAATGCCGGTGCCGCAGGCCAGAGTCTCCCCTTCCACGCCTTTTTCGAAGGTGCGCACGTGGAGCCCGTCGTCCGCCACCTGCACCAGATTCACATTGGTTCCTTCCGGCTGGAAAGTAGGGTCCCAGCGAATGGGTTTTGCGACTGCTTCTATATCGAGATCGGCCACATCCGGGACGAACTGCACATAGTGCCGCGTTCCGGTATTCAGGAAATAGCCGTCTTTTACAGGCGCAATCCCCTGTACGTCAATCATTTTCAGGCGAACCGTCCACCGCTCCGTTTGCCGGTCCAGGATGGCGGCGCCGTGCGGACCGTCGGGGGCCAGGAAGTGCCATGCGCCATCCTCGGCGTGCGGACGAAGGCCCAGATAATCGGCGAAAGCCACGATGCAGCGTCCACCGTTGCCACACATCATCCCGCCGGAGCCGTCGGGATTGTAGAATTCCATCGTGAAGTCGAAGCCGGGGGCCTGGTCCAGGATCATCAGGCCGTCGGTGCGGAAGCGGCGGCACAGGGCGCTGATGCGGGCCGGTTCACGGAAGGCGGAGACATCGGCCCCACGGCCGTCCAGGACCACGAAATCGTTGCCCGCCCCGGAGAATTTATACAGTCTTTCGCTCATAGGGCATTCCGTAACAAGTTGGATAGCAGCTGGATGCCGGGTTCCATCTTCTCTTCGGCAATAAAGGAGAAATTCAGGCGCATCGTGTTCCGGTGGCTGCCGTCCGTGTAGAAGAACGAACCGGCCACGTATGCCACGCCGGCGGAGAGGGCCTGGTCGTACAGGGCCACCGTGTCGATGCCCTCCGGCAGGGTGAGCCAGAGGAAGAGCCCGCCTTCGGGATAGGTCCAGCGGACGCCCGCAGGCATGTATCGATCCAGCAGGGAAACCATCAGGTCCCGGCGGTGGCGGTACAGTGCGATGGTCTTCTGGAGGTTTCTATCCAGTGCGCCCGAGCCCAGGAATTCCGCCGCCAGATACTGGTCGAAGACCGGCGGGCACAGGTCCAGGCATTGTTTGCATACGTAAATCTGCTCCAGCAGCGGCTCCGGGCCGATGATCCAGCCCAGCCGGAAACCGGGGGCGAAAATCTTGGAGAAGCTGCCCAGCTGCAGCGTGCGCTCCGGGGCCAGTTCACGGATGCTGGTCACCGCTTCCCCGCTGTAGCGCAGTTCCCGGTACGGGCTGTCCTCCACGATGAGGCAGTCCAGCTCCCGGGCCACCCGGACCAGTTCCTGCCGCTGCTCCAGCGAAAGGGTTTCTCCGGAGGGGTTGTTGAAGTCCGGGATCACGTAGATAAATTTCGGCGCAGGAGATACGCTCGCCCCTTCGGGGCTCGGTATGACAGTTCCGTTGTCATTCCGAGCGAAGCGAGTGAATCCCATTACCTCCATGACCTGCGCCCGGTAGGCGCGGAAGCTTTGCAGGGCCCCCAGATAGACCGGATTATTGGCCAGGACGATGTCCCCGGGATCCAGGAACACCCGCGAGCAAACGTCGATTCCCTGCTGGGACGAGGTGGTGATCTGCACCTGCGACACCGGAACGCCATAGCGCCGGGCAATCAGTTCCCGCAGCTCCGGAACGCCTTGCGTGGCGCCATACTGCAAGGCCTTGGTTCCGTACTTTTCCAGCACTGACGCCGCCAGGGACGGGATTTCCTGCAGCGGAAACGTGTCCGCCGCGGGATAGCCCCCGGCAAAGGAGCAGATGGCATTCAGGTCCACCTTCCGGAAAATTTCCCGGACCGGGCTCCGCAGGAACGACGGCACATCGGCCGAAAAGTACTGCTGATAGTTCATCCCTTACGCTCTGGTAATATGGGCCCCGAGGGCATTCAGGCGGTTTTCGATGTCTTCGTAACCGCGGTCAATCTGTTCGATGTTGTCGATGGTGGACGTGCCGCGGGCGCTCATCGCCGCCAGCAGCATCGCGATACCGGCACGGATATCGGGCGATACCAGGCGGGCCGCCTTGAGGGTAATGCGGTGGTCGTGGCCAATCACCACAGCCCGGTGCGGATCGCAGAGGATAATCTGCGCGCCCATGTCGATGAGGCGGTCCACAAAGAACAGACGGCTCTCGAACATCTTCTGGTGGATGAGCACGCTTCCCTTGCACTGGGTCGCCACCACCAGCATCACGGACAGCAGGTCCGGGGTCAGGCCGGGCCAGGGGGCATCGGCCAGGGTCATGATGCTGCCGTCCAGGAAGGACTCGATTTCGTAGCTTTCCTGCTCGGGGACGAAGATGTCATCGTCCCGTTGCTCCAATTTGATACCCAGGCGGCGGAACGCGTCGGGAATGATGCCCAGATCGTAGTAGGAGACGTTTTTGATGGTGATGCTGCTGCGGCAAATGGCGGCCATTCCGATGAAGGAGCCCACCTCGATCATGTCGGGCAGCACCGTATGCTGGGTCCCATGGAGGGATTCCACGCCGTGGATACGCAGGAGGTTGGAACCCACGCCGTCGATGAAAGCGCCCATCCGGTTCAGCATCTTGCACAGCTGCTGCAGGTAGGGTTCGCAGGCTGCGTTATAGATGGTGGTGGTGCCCCGAGCCAGGACGGCGGCCATCACGATGTTGGCCGTACCGGTGACGGAGGCTTCGTCCAGCAGCATGTAGCGGCCGGTCAGACGGTCTTCCTGAACCAGATGGAAGGCGCGCCGGGTGGCGTCATAGGTCATTTCGGCCCCCAGCTTCAGCATCCCTTCCAGGTGGGTGTCCAGCCTGCGCCGGCCAATCTTGTCGCCGCCGGGCTTGGCAAACCAGGCATGGCCGAAGCGGGTGAGCAGCGGTCCCACCACCATCACCGATCCGCGGAGGGCGGCGCACTTGCGGACGAATTCCTCCGTTTCGATGTAGGAGGTATCCACTTCATCGGCCTGGAAGGTGTAAACGCCTTTGGATTGGCGTGTTACCTTCACGCCCATCTTCTGCAGCAGGTCGATGAGGTTCTTCACATCCAGGATTTCCGGGATGTTGGAGATGGTAACCGGCTCAGCGGTAAGCAGTACGGCACTGATGACTTCCAGGGCCTCGTTTTTGGCGCCTTGCGGGGTAATGGTTCCGGACAGCTTGTGCCCGCCTTCGATGACAAATTTGCTCATAGGTACAAATATAACGTTTTTTCCCCAATCCCCCAAGGGGGTGGTGGCTCTTCCGTCCAAGTGATGGAGATGTCCCAAATACACGGACATCTCCGTCAAAAAAGGCCGAAAATGACAGTGATGTCCCGAAAACAGGGACATCTCCATCACTTGGCAACACTACACGCTGTCTAACAGGCGGGCGGCATCGGCATAGGAGACCCCGCACACACGGGCAATCTGGGTGGCATCGGCACTGAAACGAAAGCGGATTTGACGGGCCATTTCAGCCTGTTCCTCTTTCCCCAGCTTCTGAAAGGAGTCCTTCTGGAATAAGCTCCTGCACAGGTCCGGAAGAGCGGCCAGGAGGGTTTGATCCTTGAAGGCGGGTAAGTTCTCGTCTATGGAAAGGCGCTTCTTGGCCTTGGAGGAATTATTTAGGAAGTAATTAAGACGTTGAGGGGTGCGATACAACTTTCCCACGGCGGACGTATCCACATAGTTTTGCGGAAGGATATAACCGTCCGGATTCATGGACCATTCTCCCGGCAGATTGTCGCACTCGCTGTGTATCAGACGCTTTCGCGCTCGACCGGAAAGATCTTTAAGGCACAATCCTGTGGTTTGTTCCGGACAGAAATAAATGCCGCCCGTTCCCCAGGGATACTGGCTGGGATGGGTGCAGATGCCGGCCGCCACACAGTTCATCAGCACGTACGCGATGGCACGTTCCACCGCTTCATCTTCATAGGGTATTTCTTTGGCATCCAAACCATTGTCGCGCAAGAACTCCTTGACCCCATACTTTCGTCTGTAATAAATGGAATACCGTCGTTTGAACTGGTTGACAAAAGCCACCACCTCTTCATGCCTGCCCTTAAGGACAAAATGCAAGTGATTGGACATCAGGATAAAGGCCAGTACGAATCCCTTTGGATGCGGGAGGGCTTCCAGAGCAACATAGCTCATGGCCACTTTGAAATCTTCCAAGTCCCGGAACCACAGACTGTCTTCCAGGTGCTCTGTCGAGAGCAAAAAAATCTTTCTCATACCATTCTCCCGGCACTTTTGCTCCGGCTCTACAAATATACTAATTGGACGCACATAACGCAACATTTTTTGATTTTTTGTAGAAATGACGTACATTTGTTTTACAGCATTATGTTAAAACACGACAGAACCATCATTCACGTGGAGGTCAAGGACACCCGTGAACATCTTTACTTTGGGTCGGCAGCGGCTATGTTCGAAGACCCCAGGGTAAGGGATATGTTGAAAATCAAGTATCAGACCTTCCGGACCAAACGGATCTCGGAAGATCGACCCTATGAAAACGAATCGGTGATTGTGCGCAAAGGGAACCTCAACACCATCAATCACCATGCGTAAGAAATAAAGTCTACAGTATGTTCGAAGTAAAACTCATTTCCAACGAGCGGGAAGGCGGAATCCAAAAGGCCTCCTTTCAAACCTGCGATGCGGTCTGTTCCAAGCAGATAGACATCGAAATGGACGGGGATATCATCAAACGCGTCCAGTACACCGGCGGATGCCATGGAAATACGCAGGGGCTGTCGGCTCTGGTGCAGGGCATGAAAAAGGCCGATGTCATCGCCCGTCTGGAGGGCATCAACTGCAAGGGCCGCGGCACCAGTTGCCCGGACCAACTTTCCCGTGCATTAAAAATGTTGTAGCCCATGGTCCCTGCCGGATCTCTTGTCATGATGGCGCTCAATGCCGTTCTGGGCATTGCGCTCCCCGTCGTCCTGGCCTGGTGGCTGGTGAAAAAATACAAGGTGAACATCCGAACCATTCTTATTGGCGCGGCTGTTTTTATTGTCTTTGCCCTTGTTCTGGAAACCATTCTGCACCAGATTGTGCTGAAGGGTCCCCATGGGGAAGCTATCATGGGAAACATCTGGTACTATGCGCTTTACGGTGGTCTTGCCGCCGGCGTCTTTGAGGAGACGGGGCGATTCCTGGCCATGAAATTTCTCTTGAAAAATGAGCCGAAGGAAGCCCCGACGGCGGTCGCATACGGGGTGGGACACGGCGGTGCTGAGATGCTCATCATCTTTGCTCTCACCATGATTTCCAACCTGGCCCTTTCGGCCATGATCAATGGCGGTCAGGCCGATACGATTCTGAGCGCTGCTCCGGCGGAAGCTCGGGCCCAGGTGGAAGCGCAGTTCAATCAGCTGGAAACGGCAAGCGCCGGCGCTTATCTGCTGGGACTGTGGGAGAGAGTTTCGGCCCTTATCCTGCAACTCGGCCTGTCCGTTCTCGTCTGGACAGCCGTCCGAAAAGGCGGAAAGTGGCTTTGGCTGTTCCCGGCGGCCATCCTGCTGCATTTCCTGGTAGATGGCGCGGCGGTAATCCTGGCCAAATCCGTGAGTACGGCGGTGGTGGAAATCATTATCTTCTGCTGCGCCACTGCCGTGGGGGCCATCGGCTTCATGCTGGCTAAAAAGCTTACGCCTGAGCAGCTATGAACATTCTCTATACCAAAATGTTGGAAAAGGCCGATCCTTCCCAGGTGGCAGGATTGGCCCGCTTTTTCAAAACCGGACCCGGTCAGTACGGCGAGGGCGATCAGTTCCTGGGAATCAAGGTGCCCGTTACTAGGTCTGTGGTGAAGGAATGCTGGCGGCAAGTAAATTGGGCCGATCTGGAAGCGTGCATGTCCAGCGACTACCATGAGGTACGGCTGGCGGCCCTCCTCACCCTTGTCGAAATCTACAGGCATACCAAAAAAGCGGAATGTATCGACTTCTATCTGAGTCACACGACCTACATCAACAACTGGGATCTGGTGGATCTCAGCTGCTATCCCTTATTGGGGGAGTGGCTGCTGGACAAAGACCGCACATTGTTGTACGACCTGGCCCGAAGCGGGAAAACCATCTGGGAACAGCGAATCGGGATGGTGAGTACCATGACGTTCATCCGCCACGGGCAGCTGGAAGACACCTTTGCCATTGCCGATATCCTCTTGCACCACCCGCACGACCTGATCCACAAGGCAGTGGGCTGGCTGCTCCGCGAAGCAGGCAAACGGGACAAGGCGGCACTGGAAAGCTATCTTCAGCCCCGGTACAAAACCATGCCGCGGACCATGCTGCGCTATGCCATCGAGAAGTTTCCGGAAGCGGAGCGGCAGCAATACCTGGCGAAATAGGCGTCCAAGTGATGGAGATGTCCCTGTTTTCGGGACATCACTGTCATTTTCGGCCTTTTTTGACGGAGATGTCCGTGTATTTGGGACATCTCCATCACTAGCACGATTTATCGAAGGGAGGCGATGGCGTCGCTGACGGTGGAGGGGCTTTCTACGGCGCAGCGGGCGCACAGGAGACCCCAGCGGGCCGATTCCGCTACGGTGGCGGAAGGGCCGGCGTGAACGATGCCGGCCAGGAGGGCGTCGCCGCCGCCCGTAACATTGCGGACGATGCAGGGAAGGGCCGGAAATTCAAACACCTGCCCGTTTTCCTGGACCCGCAGGCCTTCAGCCCCCAGAGAGGTATAGCGCCGCTGGGCGCCGGGGACATCGGCCAGCATCTTTCCCTCCAATGCATTGCATTTCAGGGCGAAAAAGCGCTTACGCTCAGACAGTTCCACGGCTTCGCGGATGCGGCCGGCCTTGGCGGTGGAAACGGCGTCCAGGTAGAGCGGACAGGTGCAGTGGCCGATGAGCCAGGCCAGGCTTTCCGCCGGGCTGTTGGCATCGGCCACCACGGCATCGGCGCTTTCCAGAAGCGGAAGCCGCCGCTCCAGCCAGGACGGGGTCATGCCATCGGTGGCGGTCATGTCGGCCACGCCGCCCACCAGCTCCCCGTCGGCGTTGTTAATGGAAACGAAAAAGGAATGCGTGCCCTCCGGCGCAATCTCGCTGTGTCCCGTGCCGATACCGATTTCCCGGCAGGCCGCCTCGATCACCGGGCCGAAGATCCCGCCCCCGAAGATGGTCAGGAGCTCGACCTCATGCCCCAGCAAGGCCAGGTTATGGGCGATGTTCCGTCCCACTCCGCCCCAGGAAACGTGCACGCTCCCGGGATTGGAATCTCCCAGCTGAAAAGCCGATGCCGACACCGCCGTAATATCGACGTTCGCACCGCCTATGACACAGATTTTCATACCAGTTCCACCTCCGGATGGAGGGTAACGCCATAGCGCTCCTGCACGGTGTCGATGACGCGGTCCCGAAGGCCGATGACCTCCGCCGGCGTGGCGCTTCCGCTGGCATTCACAATCACCAGCGGTTGCTTGGGATACACCTGTGCACCCCCGTTGACGGCACCTTTGAAGCCGCACTGTTCGATCATCCAGGCCGCCGGCACCTTCACCATGTCCCCCACTTCGTAGTGCGGGACTGCATAGTCGGGACCGTTCGCCTTCCGGGCGGTCTCAACAATCTTCGCGAAGCGCTCCCGGCTGATGACCGGATTGCAGAAGAAGCTCCCGGCACTGCCGATCTCTTCGGGATCCGGCAGTTTCGTGCGACGGATGCCGATAATGGTATCCCGGATCAGCTGCGGGGTGAGCGGAGCGGAAGGGGCCACGGCCTGCAGGGCCTTGCGGACGCCGCCGTAATCCAGTTTGGGCTGGGGTTCCCGGCTCAGGCGATAGGTGACAGCCGTAATGATGAAGCGGCCCTTCCACTCTGTTTTGAAACGGGAGGCACGGTATCCGTAGGCACAATCGGCCGGATCGATATCCACAAAACGCCGTTCCTCGCGGTCCCAGGCCCGGATTCCCGTAATGAGGTCCTTGGCCTCAACGCCATAAGCGCCGATATTCTGCACGGCGCTGGCCCCCACCTCGCCCGGGATCAGGGACAGGTTCTCCGGGCCCCAAAGGCCTTCGGAGGCCGCCCAGGCGCAGAAATCGTCAAAGACGACGCCGGCGCCGACGGTGATATGGGATACGCTCGCTTCGCTCGGTATGACAGAAGGGGTCGGTATGACAGTGTCATTCCGAGGCCCGGAGGGCCGAGAGAATCTCATGCCCACATGCAACACCGTGCCGGGAAAGTCACCGGAGAAGAGGAGGTTGGAGCCGCCACCCATCACAAAGACGGGCTGCGGAAGAGCGTCCCAATCCAGGGTGGCAAGGTCGGACTCCTCCGTCACTTCCACATACAGGGCGCAACGGACCTTCATCCGGAACGTATTACGGGTGGAAAGATCGTAGTTCTGAACCTTTGTCACCATATCGTCAACTCAAATCGGTCACTTTGGGCGTTTTCCGAACGGTTTCACTATTCGGGCTTCACGTTCAGGGCAATCTGGAGTTCGTCCAGCTGCTCCTGGTCAATCTGGGACGGGGAGTCGATCATCACGTCGCGGCCCTGGTTGTTCTTCGGGAAGGCGATGTAGTCGCGGATGGTATCCTGACCGCCCATCAGGGCGCAGACGCGGTCGAATCCGAAAGCCAGACCTCCGTGCGGCGGTGCGCCGAACTTAAAGGCGTTGATGATGAAGCCGAACTTGTACTCGGCTTCCTCCGGTCCGATGCCCAGCACCTCGAACATACGCTTCTGCATGTCGGCATTGTGGATACGGATGGAACCGCCGCCCAGTTCGTTACCGTTCAGCACGAAGTCATAGGCATTGGCGCATACGCGCTCCAGGTCCTCTTTCTTATTGGAATAGAACCATGCCTCGTGCTCCGGCTTGGGAGCGGTGAAGGGATGGTGCATCGCGTAGAAACGCTGGGTTTCGTCGTCCCATTCCAGCAGCGGGAAGTCCACGATCCACAGCGGCGCGAACTCCTTGGGATTGCGCAGCCCCAGCCGGCCGCCCATCTCCAGACGCAGCACGCCCAGCATGGTCTGCACCTTGCGTTTGGCGGGGCCGCTCATCACCAGCATCAGGTCGCCGGGCTTGGCTTCGGCGGCTTCGGCCAGCTTGGCCAGATCCTCGGGAGCGAAGAACTTGTCGATGGAGCTCTTGAAGCTGCCGTCGGCATTCACCTTCACGTAGATGAGGCCCTTGGCACCCACCTGCGGACGCTTCACCCATTCGGTAAGTTCGTCCAGCTGCTTGCGGGTGTATTCGGCGGCGCCGGGCACGCAGATGGCGCCCACATAAGCGGCATCGTCCAGCACGGAGAAGCCGTGGCCTTTCACCAGAGGGGTGATTTCGTGGATGGTCATCCCAAAGCGCACATCGGGCTTGTCGGAGCCATAGTTGTCCATGGCATCGTACCAGCTCATCCGGGGCAGCGGGTTGGGGATATCGACATTGAGCACATTCTTGAACAGGGTGCGCATCATGCCTTCAAAGGTATTCAGCACGTCTTCCTGCTGGACGAAGGACATTTCACAGTCGATCTGGGTGAATTCCGGCTGACGGTCGGCACGCAGGTCTTCGTCCCGGAAGCAGCGGACAATCTGGAAGTAGCGGTCGTAGCCGGCCACCATCAGCAGCTGCTTAAAGGTCTGGGGGCTCTGCGGCAGGGCGTAGAACTGACCCGGATTCATGCGGGAAGGAACCACGAAGTCACGGGCGCCTTCCGGGGTGGACTTGATCAGGTACGGGGTTTCAATTTCCATGAAGCCCAGGCTGTCCAGGTAGTTGCGGGCCTCGTGCGCCACTTTGTGACGCAGAGCCAGAGCGCGCTGCAGCGGACCGCGGCGCAAATCCAGATAACGGTATTTGGCGCGCAGGTCTTCGCCGCCGTCGCTCTCTTCCTCGATAGTGAAGGGAGGCGTGACGCTCTTGTTCAGGATATTGATTTCCGATACTTTGATTTCGATGTCGCCGGTGGGCATCTTGGCGTTCTTCGCCTGGCGCTCCACCACTTCGCCGGTGACCTGGATCACGAATTCACGGCCCAGGGAGGTCGCGGTTTCCACCAGCTCAGCCGGGGCGTCGGCTTCCACTACCAGTTGGGTGATGCCATAGCGGTCCCGAAGGTCCACGAACGTCATACCGCCCAGTTTACGGGCTTTCTGCACCCATCCGGCCAGGGTTACCACCTGCCCTTTGTTTCCAATGCGGAGTTCACCGCAAGTGTGTGTTCTGTACATATTTTCGTTATGGTTATTTCCGAACTTTACTAATCTGCAAATTTAATAAAATTATGGGGATTAACCATTCACTGTTTTTTCGTATATTGCAGGAAAATATTGAAGTCATGAAAACAGCAACAAAAGCATCCTGGATTTCACTGGCAGTCACGGCCGCCGTCGTATTTGTAATGGCATCGTGCTGCACCACCATTGATTCAGCCTCAGTGGGCATCAAGTTCAAGAAGTGGAGCTCGAACGCCGCGCTCAGGGGCGGCGTGGAAGGAACTTGCCGCGGATGGGTGTGGTACAACCCCATCACGGAAAGCATCTTCGAGTATCCCACCTATATTCAGCGTGTCACCTACGAGCCTTTCACCGTAAATCCCAAAGATGCCGCCATTTTTTCCATGACTCCCACCCTCGCCTATCAGATAGACGAGAACAAAGCCGTGGATATCTTCGTCAAGTATCGCAAGCCCGTGCGGGAACTCGAGAGAGGTTATATAAACACCTGTATATTCGAAGCTTACAGAACTTGCGCCAACAATTACACCTCGGACGAACTGATGGCCAACCGCGCCAAATTCGAGAATGAAGTCCGCGCCCGACTGGACGAATCCATGAACCGCGAGGGCTTCATCGTCAGGGAATTCACCACAAAAATAGACCCGCCGGCATCCCTGACGGCCGCCATCAACGCCAAGAACGAGGCCGTGCAGAACGCCCTGAAAGCCGAAAACAAAGTGAAAGAGGCCGAAGCGGAAGCCAAGATCGCCATTGCCAAGGCCAAAGGTGAGGCCGAGGCCCAGCGCATCCAGGGCGATGGTGAAGCCTATTACAACCGCGTCGTGGCCGCCTCCCTTAATTCCCTACTTGTTCAGCAGTACGCCATAGAGAAATGGGACGGCAAACTTCCTACCTATAACGGCTCCAACGCACTCCCGTTCATCAACCTTAGCAGCAAGTAGCGTCGCGCTTTTTACCAGCGCACCACCACCTTCTGCAGCTGATTCGCGGCGCTTTCCGGAAGCAGAACCACGGCCTCGCGGGTAGCGGCGTCGTAGTTGCATTCCAGCGCCTGGCCATTCAGCGTGGCCTTGGGGCAGCGGGAGGCTCCGCCCAGCACCAGGGACAGCTTCCGGGTTTCAGGCATCCCCTTGTAGGCCCCTTCGCGCGGGCCGATTTCCACCGTCACACCGCTTCCCGTGGCGTTTTTCACGATCTTCGTGGTGGCGAAGCAGGTGGGATAGGCCTGGGAAACGCCATCGTCCTCATAGTGCACGTAGCTGCTGCGGCCCTGACCCGGGGCAATGAAGATGCGCCACTGGTTTGACGGGGTCTGCAGGTTCTGAATGCCTTCTGCCGCCAGGGGGATGATGGCACCGGCCTTCACAAACCAGGCATTCTGGTCGATGCTGTAGCTCAGTTTCCGGACGCTGCCGCCCCTCAGGAGGCTATGGTGCGCCATGTCGTACCAGTCGTTGCCGGCGGGAAGCCAGACATCGCGGCGGGCCTGACCATCGGCCCCCACGGGCTCGCAGACGGTGGCCGCCAGGATGTTATCCCCAAAGAAATATTCCTGCTTCCAGCTGTAGGCTTCGGCCTTTTCGGGATACTCATAGTAGAGCGGACGGCAGATGGAAATGCCGGTCTCATAGGCATGGCGGGCCATATCGTAGATATAAGGCGTCAGGGCGTAGCGCAGTTCCAGGGCCTCCTTCATGTACTGGTAGTGCTCCGGGAACATCCAGATGCGGCGTTCCAGTACGGCCGATGAAGTGCTGTGGGTCTTGAAGATGGGCGAGAAAACGCCGTACTGCAGCCAGCGCGTAAAGAGTTCCGGCTCGGTGGGATTGTCTTCCTTCTGCATGTGACCGCCCAGATCGTGGCCCCAGTAGCCGTACAGCACGTTGGAGGCCGTGGCGGTGAATTCGGGCAGATAGCCCAGCACTTCCCATTTGATATAGGTATCGCCGGAGAAGCCCAGCTGGTAGCGGTGGCTGCCCAGGCCGCCCCAACGGTGATAGATGAGCGGACGCTCGGCGTCCTCGGGAGCGAGGCCCCTGTTGCGGCGAATCTTATCCGTAAAGAAGGTATGGTTCAGCCAGAAGGTATTGCTCAGGCCGGGAACGTACTTGCTCTCTTTCCACTGCTGCCAGTCCAGCCACCAGAAATCCACGCCCTGCTTTTCCAGGGGATGAAGGACGGAGTTGAAGTAGGCATCGGCCCAGGCGCGCTGGTCCATCCGGAAGGGCACGCTGGCGTGATAGCCGTCGGGCTTGACATAGCCCTCGGGGCCGTCATAGTCGCTGGTGCGGGACAGGTAATCCTTCACGAAGGCCGGGTACACCTGCTCCCGGACCACGATACCGGAGGCCGGATGCAGGTTCAGGGAGGTCTTCAGCTGCAGGCCGTGGACGGCGTTCAGGAAGCCTTCCGGGTCTTCGATCAGGTCCCGGTTCCATGTATAGCCCGTCCAGCCGATGCCCTGGCCGAATTCGTCGCGGTGCTTGCGCCGGGCGGCACCCTGCCAGGTTTCGTGCCAGTCCATATCGATCACCATCACGTCGATGGGAAGTTCCCGCTGCCGGAATTCCCGGCCCAGGGCCAGGAACTCATCGTCGGTATAGGCCCAGTAGCGGCTCCACCAATAGCCGAAGACGAACTTCGGGGGCATGGGGATGCTGCCGGCCACCTTGGCATAATCGGCCAGGGCGGCCTTGTAGTCGTGTCCGTAGGCAAAGAGGTACAGGTCCTGGCGCTCCCCTTCCGGACGGGCGGCCACCCATTCCTCCCAGTCGCTGTCGTCAGGGATGAAGAGGTGCCGCTGGCTTTCGTCAATCACGGCCCAGCCGTCGCGGGACAGGATGCCGGGCTCCATGGGATCGTTGAAATTGATCTGTCCGGGGCCTTCGCAGCCATCCAGCGTCCGGGCGGTACCCATCAGGTTGCCCTTGTCCTCCAGGCCGGGATACCATTTGACCGTTTTCCCGTTCAGCTTGAAGCTTACCTGCAGATTTTCGGCCGAAAGGGGTCCTTCCCCGCCCTTGTAAGTAAGGGTCAATGCTTTCGTTTTAATGGTCACGGCCTTTCCGGAACGGGAAACGCTGAAGGAAGGCACCGGCAGGTCGCGGTTCACGATGGCCAGGGTGGCGTGGTCTTCAAACTGGCCGTCGGCCGCCCATTCCATCCGGATAAGCCGGTCGGTGAGCACGGTGAAACGGGCGTTGCCTTCCACCACCTGGGCTTCGGGACTGGCCACGGGATTCTGGGCAAAGGCACCTGCGCAGCACAGCAACAGAGCCAGGACAGAAAAACGGAATCTCATAACTATGCGGTTTTATGACGTTTATTTCTTGAATTCTACTATCAAAGTGCTCAAGGCGGGGACCACGGTATCGTCCGAGACGGTGACAGGCTGGCCGGTAATGACATCCCTACCGGACCCCAACCCGGCAGAAATCTCCTGGAAACGCGTCCAGGGGACCTTTTTCTCTTCCTGGGAATTGTTCACAAACACAAACACCACCTCTTTTTCGTTGTAACGGAAATAGCCGTAGGTGTTCTCCTGCGGCAGGAAGTGCAGGGTCTTGCCGGAGTGGATGACCTCCTTGCCCTTCCGCCACTGGAAAAGCGTGCGGGCATAGTCGTGCAGGTCACGGGCGTGAGCCCAGGTGCTGTCGGCTTCGGCCTTGATACGCCCTTCCTCCGTAAACAGGTTCACGGGATCGCCTTCCCAGCCGCCCGGGAAGTCCATCCGCAGACGACCGTCGTCGCGGCGGGGATTGCCGATAGTGAACATCATCTCATCACCGTAAAACAGCTGCGGGATGCCCCTGAGGGTAGCCAGCAGGGTAAAAGCCATCTTCATCCGGCGGGGATCCTGGCCGAAAGTATCGCCGATGCGGGCGATGTCGTGGTTGGACAGGAAGATGAGCATGTGGCTCAGGTCGTGGTAAATAAAATCGTGCGACAGGGCATTGTACACGGCCGAAATGTCGGATCCGCGACGACCGCGTCCCTGGGGCGCCTGCCCTTCGGCGGGAATGGGAGCCGCCAGGGCCTGGGAAATGGCACCCTGCAGCGGGAAGTCCATAATGCTGGGGAGATGGGAATTGAAGCCATCCCGGTTGGGATTGTCCTTCTGCCAATAGGCGCAGTAGTCCGGATTGGCGTTCCAGTTCTCTCCTACGATGTTAAAGTCGGGATATTCGTCCGTGACGGCTTTCGCCCACAGGGACATGGGGACTTTCTCATTGTAGAACCAAGTGTCCACCCGGAAGCCGTCCAGGCCGGAATACTCAATCCACCATACGGCCCACTGCTGGAAGTACTTGAGCATATAGGGGTTGTCCAGATTCATATCCGGCATCCCGCGGGAGAACCAGCCCTCTTCCATAATGGCCAGGTCGGCCTTGGAGGCATTGGGGTCCAGGGCCAGGCTCATAGTATGATTGGAGTTGATGTAAGGGTCGTTCATATGCACCCAGTCCTTGAAGGGAAGGTCCTTCATCCACCAGTGCTCCGTGCTGGCATGGTTGGTAACTACGTCCATCACCATCTTGATGCCTTTCTGATGCGCAGCTTCGACCAGTTCCTTATATTTCTCGTTGCTGCCATAGCGCGGGTCGATGTGATAGTAGTCGCTGCAGGCATATCCATGGTAGGAACCGTGGCGGGCGTTGTCGCCCAGCAGCGGCGTGCACCAGATGGCCGTAGCGCCCAGGTCGGCGATGTAATCCAGATGATCCATAATACCCTGGATATCGCCGCCGTGACGGCCCATAGGCTGTTCCCGGTTGGCTTTTTCCGCCGTGTCCGGGGTGGAGTCGATGGAAGGGTCCCCGTCCGCAAAACGGTCCGGGACAATCAGGTAAATGAGATCGGCCGTAGTATAGCTTTTACGCTGGGCCGAACCCTTTTCCCGTGCATTGATCCGGTAGGGATAGCGCACAGTTACACCGTCCTTTCGGAATACAAAAGTATAAGTGCCCGGCTGGGCATTGGGATCAATTTGCAGGTCGATAAACAGGTAGTTGGGGCTGTCGGCCTTGTGCAAGGCTTTGATAGCAACGCCGGCGGCACCTTCCAGCGACACATCGGCCTGACCGATATCCTGTCCGTGGACCAGCAGCTGCAGCTCGGTATTCATCCCCGTCCACCAGGAAAGGGGTTCTACCTGTTGAATCAGTTTCTGTGCTTTCATCACTGTAACGGAACAAAGGATTCCGCACACCAAAGCTATATACTTTTTTGCAAACTTCCCCATATCTTATTTATTTGTTTTCCCAAATTTCGAACTGATATGCACCAAAGGTTTGTTTGGCGGGAACGCCACCCTTGCCGGCCAGCGGCTCAGGGAAACTGGCTTCCACGTTTTTATCACTGAGGTTTACCGCCAGCAGACCGCCCTTGTCATAATGGACGAACAGCACGCGGCCGCTCTCGTACAATTTGCACGCGCCGGAACGATCCAGCTTGGCCAGCGCCTGAAGGGCCTTCCGGTATTTTTCCGTAAAGTCCGGCTGGGCGTCCCAATTGAACGTCTGCGTATTGAAGAAATTGATGGTCTTGTTGTTTCCCGCTTCCTGGCAGCCGTAAATCATAGAAGACCCGTTGAGGCCGGCCATCAGCACATAGGCGGCCAGGCTGCCGTCCAGGCTCTTGAACTGGCCTGCAGGCGTGTCCGTGGTGGCATCGTCGTGGTTGGTGATGAAGTACAGTTTGGTCTTGGGAGCCGGCGCCTTGTCCTGGTCTCCTTTGTACCAGGTGGCGAAATTGGAAAGGGCTCCTCCGCCCACCAGGTTGATTACCTGGCGTTTCATCGCCCGGTCGAAGATGATATCAAAGCCATCGTTGAACATCCGCTCATAATCGGATTCGGCCAGCATGAGAAAACCGGGCTTGATGCCTTTCAGTCTGGCGATGGCTTCTTTCCAAAAGTCGTCGCGTACACCGTGGGCGTAATCGCAGCGGTAGCCGTCTATGCCCACTTCCGTCACCCAGTATTCCAACGCTTCTTCCATACCGGCCCACAGCTCTTTCTTACTGTAGTCCAACTGGGCTACGTCCTTCCATTCGCCGTCCTTGGTGGGCCAGGCGATGCTGCCGTCGGCCTTATGTTCGTACCACTCCGGATGTTCAGTAATCCAGACATTATCCCAGGAGGTGTGGTTGGCCACCCAGTCAAACATCACCTTCATTCCTTTCTCGTGGGCGGCGTTCACCAACGCCTTCAGCTGGTCCAGCGTCCCGTAACTGCTGTTCACGGCTTTGAAATCCTTAATGCAGTAGGGTGATCCGATGGCCTTCTCCCGGCCTTCGCTATAGACGGGCATCAGATATAGGATGTCCGTACCCAGCGCCTTGATCTGGTCCAGGCGGGACTGGATTTTCCCGAAAGCTCCGCTGTTGCCGTACAGTTTCGGGTTCACCTGATAAATCTGGTAATGATCACGGGGCGTAGCGGGCAGCGACAACAGTTCTTTGGCATAACTGCCGGAAGGTGTCACTTCCCCTTCGCCGGTGCCGGAAGGGATGATTTTAGCCTCCATGGGTTTTCCGCAGGCAAAAGCCCCGAAAACAGCCAGGCTAATCAGTATCCAATGTACTCTTTTCATATCAGTAATTATTTGGTTGGCAAGCCGGAGTCCGGTCAGGGGCTCCGGCCCGAAATACTACTCAGCTACAGTCACGTCGTCGGCCGAAAGGACATAGTAGAAATCGCCTGAAACGACCTGTCCCTTGAGCACGTCGAAGTTTTCAAGTTGTGTGCCAGCGTTGTTGTTGAAGATGAAGTTGGCTGTCCAGCCAAATCCGGAAGCCGGAACTTCAGCATACTTCCAGGTCTTGTCGCCTATGGTCTGGGTCTGGTCCACAGCCTGTCCGGGCCATCCGCCGAAGAGTTCGCCGGTGCCCCAGGAATAGACATACAGTGCATCCCACTGGCTTCCGTCCTCCACATAGACACGGACCACGGGTTCGGCCTCGGCGCAGGTGAAGTCATCGGAGATGCTGTAGAACAGGTTGGAACCTACCGCTACACTGGGACCGTTGAACTGGTTGCCGTCACCGCTGTTCCCGTTGTTGAAGATGAGATTTTCGTTCATGCCGGAATAAGTACCGGCCACCAGGAAGCGATAGGTGGGAATTCCGCAGAAGGTACCGGCGCTTTCGGCTGCCGCACCCGGCCATCCGCCGAAGATTTCGGCATCACCCCAGGCATACAGGTGCAAATCCTCACCCCAACCCATATTGTCGATAACATATACCCAGGAATCAGCGGCAGGCTCTTCCGGATCTTCGGGGTCTTCGGGGTCTTCGGGGTCTTCAGGATCCTCAGGGTCAACGGGGTCGGGCTCATCGCCGCCAGGGCCTTCCAGCAAAGTGGCGCCTTCGGCCGTGACCAGGAAGAAATAATCCTGGACGCCCTCCTCGAAGGTAATGTTGTAGTCCGCCAGCTGTACACCGCCGTTGTTGTTATTGAAGATCAGGTTTTGGCTGAGGCCGTAGATATCTTCCCCGTACTCGAAATACTTGTATTCGATGTCACCGATGGTTGCCGAGCCAGCCACCTGGGCACCGGGCCAGTCGCCGCCGAAGTTGTTCACATCGCCCCATTGATAAAGGGCAATGGCGTCCCATTCGGTCTGGTCGTCCACCCACACGCGTACGCCGTCGTGCGCCGGAATCACAATAGCGCCGCCTTCAGCCGGATTCTCGGCCTCCTCTACGCCTTCGGCCGTAACAAGGAAGAAGTAATCCTTCACGCCTTCGTCGAAGTGGACGTTGTAGTCGGCCAGCTGTATACCGCCGTTATTGTTGTTGAAGATCAGGTTCTGGCCCAGGCCGAAGATATCGTCGCCGTACTCGAAGTACTTCCACTCCTGCGTGCCGAAGACAATGGTCCCGGTCACCTGGGCACCCGGCCAGTCACCGCCGAAGTTATTCACGTCACCCCACTGATACAGGGCAATGGCGTCCCAGCCGGTCTGGTCGATGATGTAAATGCGTACGCCGGGATGGTCGGGGAGGATAATCTTCCCTTCGTCGGGATCCGGCGGCAGGAAATACTTCTCCCATTTATCGGCGTAAACATTGGCCCACTCGCCGGGACCGATGGTGAGGGTATGGGAAACGGCTTCATTGCGCGAAGAGCGCTCGTAGCCCTGCTGCACGTTATAGTAGGTAAAACCGTCGGCCAGGGTCTTTCCACCTACAAAAGCCGAAGGGTCCAGATACACGCCCCATTTGGCCGTGATGGTTTCCGAACGCACCAATTGATAGGCGGCGTTGCCGATAGCGTCTTCGCCGCCGTTAAAGGCGCCTACGATGTAAACCGCGTCCGTGGCGGCAGTGGCCTGCGGCAGGATGGTTTCCACCAAGATACGGTCAGGGCGGCTCTGGAATGCCTGTTTCTCGTGCGCGAACTCAATCTCTTCCCTGGGAGAGCAAGCTGCGGCGATTACCAGGATACTGAAATATGTAATGATTCTTTTCATACTATTCTGCTACATAATTAGGATTCTGCACAAGACCGGGATTCACGGTAAGGGCGGCTTCCGGGAGCGGGAACCACTCATACTTACGGTCACGCTGGGCGGGATAGAAGTCGTCACCCTCGCCGCGGCCGAAGAACCACCACTGGCCCTGGGTAAACTTGTCGTAGCGGCGCAGGTCCGTGCGGCGACGGCGTCCCTCGCACAGGAATTCCTTGCCCCATTCGTTCAGCATCCAATCCAGGTCGAAGTCGCTGAAGCCCGGGCCGGGTTCGTCCTTTGCGGCGGTCCAGTCGGAAGCCTTGAAGTAGCGCTTGCGCACCTGATTCACCAGCTCCCTGGCACCGGCGCTGTCACCGTCACGCAGTTTGCATTCGGCCAGCATATAATAGACCTCGGTCAGGCGGAATTCCACCTCGTCGATGTCGCGGAAGTCCACGCCGCACACATCCGGAAGGATGGGATAGCGGACCAGACGGTAACCGGAATTGGTCTCACCCCAGTGCGGGGACATCACGGGTGCCAGGTCGCGGCCCTTGTTCTGGAAGGTACCCACCTGGTCCACGTAAACCAGTTCCTGGCCTTCGCGGTCGGCATCGGCCGGCAGGGCGGCACCAGTATAATAATCGGTCTGGGCACCCAGCAGGAAGAGGCCTTCCCAGTTGCCATTTTCATCGGCGTGGTAGGGTTTCTTGCGGATGTCCCTGTCGTCGAAGCGATCCCAGACGGAACCCAGTTTGTCACCATAGTCGAAGACGAAGGACTTGCCGCCGGTATCCGTACCGCCGGTGGGCAGCACCGTACCCGTGTTATCGTGGGACGGGGCGATGATGACGCAATTCCAACGGCCCTGGTCGTTGTTGGAGCCGAAGATGGAATCCGGATCGCCGAAAGCATTGTAGGGCAGGAACGTAACGTCGCGGCAGTTGTAGGCGTTGCCGTGGGACTTACCGTATTCGGAAGCCAGGGCAAAGATTACCTCAGGGCAAGTCACGTTGTCGATGTTGTAGATGTCGCGGAAATCCTCGGCCAGGCTGTAGGTGCCATAATTGCCGTTCAGAATTTCCTGGCACAGGGCTGCGCATTCGGCATAGTGGTCTTCCTGGATGAACACCTTCGCGTTGAACAGCAGGCGGGCCTTGATCATTCGGTTGGTGGCCTTGTTCATCCTGTTCACTTCACGCGTGGGAAGGCCGGCGAGACTCTGGTCCAGTTCGTCAATCAGGAACTGCCAGATCTTCTTACAGGAAGTATTGAAGTCGGGATCGGCCGTCGGAGGGACCTCGGAGGTGACTTCCGTGTTCAGCGGAAGGGCGCCGCCCCAGACCTCAAACAGGTTGTAGTAGCACCAGGCGCGGAGGGTACGCATCTCGTCAATGTACTGGCTGGCCTTTTCCGGGCTTACGCCGATAGCGTCCAGGTCGATGGTCTGCAGGTCGTGGATGATGCTGTTGGCCTCGCCGATGGCACCCCAGGTGTTGTTCCAGGCGCTCTGGATGATGGAAGACTGGGAAGTCCAGGTATGGGACGAAAGCACAAACTTCTCTGCGTTGTCCCAGCCCCAGGTGCCGCCGTTCCACACACGCCAGGCAATCTGGTCGGCCGAAAACTCGTTCAGGTAGAAGAAGTACTCGCCGAAGGATCCTTCCGCCGTATAATAGACAGAGGCGATGGCGCCCTTCACACTACCCTCGTTCTGGTAAAAATTGTCTTTCTCGATGCGGTTGAAGGCCTTTTCCTGCAGGTCGAAGCAGGAGCTCAGGCTCAGGGCGACGGCAGCGATGACAGTCAAATTGAATATCTTTCTCATAAGGCAGTCCAATTAGAAAGTGATGGTGGCGCCCAGGGTTACTACACGGGTTTCCGGATAGCCGGTACCGTTGTCCACACCGGGGGTGAGGCCGTTCGTGCTTAACAGGGCAGGGTCTGTACCCGTATAACCGGTAAAGGTGTACAGGTCCGTGGCAGTAAGGAACACGCGCAGGCTGCGGATGACGTCCTTCTTCTTAGGGATGAAGCTGTAACCCAGCGTGACGTTCTGCAACTTCATGAAGTCACCGTGCTCCAGGAAGAAGGAGGTGACCACGCCGCCGTATTCGCGGATGGCCTTGTCACGGGTATAGGCCGTACGGAATACGTTGGCATTACCGGAGCCCTGGAGGTTGTTGGCGCGGCGGTTGTTGTAGATCATATGGCCGAAAGCGCCGTTCATAAGGATGTTCAGGTCGAAATTCTTATACCGGATGGTGTTGTTCCAGGACAGGAACAGCTTGGGGATGGTATTGCCGATATAACGCTTGTATTCAGCGTTGGCCGAAGCGGCGGTCACGGTATTGCCCTCGTTGTCATAGACCAGCATGTCGCCGTACTCGTTCACGCCGGCGGCCTCATAACCATAGAGCGTACCGATGGTACTGCCTTCGGTATAGCGGTAATAGTAAGAGGTCTGACCCAGGCCGCCGGTGCCCAGCATATCGATGTAGGAGGCACCGTAAATCTGGTTGGACAGGCTCACGATCTTGGATTTTCCGATAGCGGCATTGATGCCGGAGGTCCAGGTGACGGGCGTCTTGGTGAAGATGTCGCCTTCGAGGGACAGTTCCGCACCGATGTTGCGGGTCTTACCTACATTCACCAGGATGGAGCTGTGGATGAACGGAGGCTGGGGAGCCGTATAGTTGTACAGCAGGTCCGGGCTCTCGCGGTCGTACAGGTCCAGGTTACCGCGCAGGCGGTTGTCGAAGAAGGAGAAGTCCACACCAAAGTTAATGGCCACCAGCTTTTCCCAGCGCAGGTCCGGGTTCTCGTTGGAGGCAGGGCGGTAACCCTTGATCCATTCTCCGTCCATATAATACTGGCCGTGGCTGCCGTAGGTAGGACGGGACACGTTGGAACCGCCGCGGCGGCCGGTAACACCGAAGGATAAGCGCGGCTTGAGGCTGTTCACCCAGTGGGCACCCTTCATAAAGTCCATATTGGCCATTTCCCAAGCCACGGAAGCGGCGGGGAAATTACCCCATTTGTTCTTGTCACCGAAGTTGGTGGCACCCTCATGACGCAGGGAAACCTGGGCGAAAATGAGGTTGTTCCAATTATAGTTTACACGGGCCAGGAGAGCAATCACCTTGCTCTGGGACTTGCTGGAACCCATACTGGTCTGGGCGGGATTCTCGGTGCGGGCGGTACCGGCGCCGATGTCGTTCCACAGGATGGAGTCATAGGCAAAACCACGGTTGGTCATGTTCATCCCCTCGGAGTTGAAGTCCTGGTAGGAGTAACCCGCCACGGCGTTGATATGATGGGCGCCGCTGTGGAAAGAGTAGTTGAACAGCCATTCCAGCTGGTTGCGCCAGTTCTTGGAGTAACTGAGGGAGGCCGTGCCTTCGTAGCCATTCCAATATTTGTCGTGGGACTCGATGGGCGTGTAGTTGTTGGACTTGTAGTCGTTGTAGTCCAGCGAGTACGTCACCGTGGAGCTTACGTTATGGTTGTCGTTCTTGAAGAAGGTAGCCTTCAGGGAGACTGCAGCGGTAGCGAACAGCCGCTGGCCGTTGGCCGTCTTATTCAGCATCGCTTCCACCGGGTTGGTAGCATTGGTGGGGGCAGTGGGCTGATAGAAACTGCCATCCTCGTTGTAGATGGGGAAGGTGGGGTTGATGGTAAGGGCGGTGCCGAAGGAACCGTCATTGCCATATTCCTCGTTGACGCGGCGCAGGTTCAAGCTGACATTCAGCTGGAAAATGTCCTTGATAAGACGCTGTTCCAGGGCTGCGCGGGCGCCGTATTCCTCACGGGCATCCACCAGATCTACGCCCAGCGAGTTCTTGTAGCTCACGGAAGCGTTGTAGGAACCCTTGGCGGTGCTGCCATCTACGGAAACATAGTGGCTATGGCCATAGGAGAAGTCCCTGAGGAGGGCTTTGTACCAATTGGTGCGATAGCCATAGTCGGTTCCGCGACGGGAACGGACCCATTCTTCGGGGTCCAGGACCGGGATAGGATCCTTGGCGAAGTTCACGTTAAAGGCGCCGTCATAGGTGACGTGGGCCGTACCAGGTTCGTCCTTGGAGCCCTTCTTGGTGGTGATGAGAATCACGCCGTTGGCACCGCTGGTACCATAGATGGAGGCCGAAGCGGCATCCTTCAGCACGGTCATGGACTCGATGTCCTGGGGAGAGAGGCTGCGGAGTTCACCGCCGGGGATGCCGTCGATGACCACCAGCGGACCGTTGCCGGCATTCAGGGAGGTGGCACCGCGGATCTGATAGTCCGAACCGGCATTGGGGTTGGAACCCTGGCTGGTGACCACGTTCAAACCCGCCACCTTACCGGTGAGCATCGTCATGGGGTTGTTGGTGGTTCCGCGGAAGAAGTCTTTGCTGTCCACCTGCACGACGGAGGCCGACAACTCCTTCTTGGAGAGGGTACCGTAGCCGATTACGACTACTTCGTCAAGGAAATTGGCGTCTTCCTCCAGGTAGATCACAGCAGGAACATCCTTTGCCGGGAATACCTGGGTTGCATAGCCGATACAGCTGATTTCCACCAGCGCATCGGGCGAAGAGACGCTCAAGGTATAGTCTCCGTCCAGCCCCGTGGCCGTGCCGTTGGAAGTGCCCTGCTCCATGACAGTGGCACCAATGACAGGCCCTTGGGCGTCTTCGACCACACCTTTCACCTGGTATCCGCCCTGGGCGAATACGGACAGGCCCCAGGCACTGATGAGCGCCAAGGCCATTGTTAACAGGATTCGTTTCATCGGGTGATAGTTATGGTTAGTTAATTAGTTTGTTTTTTCGGGTTATGTCACAAATGTAAAAAATAGTCCCATGCAAAAAACATCCGCCAAGCAATCCCTGGCGGTGAATGGTAAATAAATGAGGATGAGTGGAATTCCCTTTTGCTTATCCCGGCAAAAATGCGAACTTTGCGTATGGAAAACCCCTTGCCATGAAGCAGCTCAAAATGTCCTGGATAGTGCACGGATTCGCCCTGCTGCACTTCGCAATGGCCTATTTCGGCGCGCTGGCCGTCATACAGGACAGCCGCCTGCTCACGCTCATGACCCTCCTGATGGTCCTGGTCATCTGCGTGCGGGATTCCGCCACCTTGGAACTCACCTGCCTGGCTTTCGTCCTGGTGAACATTGCCGGTTACTATATAGGAATGGAACTCATGAAAGTGGGTCTTCGGCTTACCGGGGAGTTGCTGGCGCCGCTTAACCAGGCGGTCAGTTCGCTCATCACCACCGAAATCCTGGGCTGCTTCACGGGCCACCGCTTCAAAATTGACGAACAAGAGGCCGAGCATTACTGGGACACCCGCTTCCGCTTGGTAGTAATCTTCATTCTGTTTGTATTTGGCGTCCGGCTGCTCATCGGCACTGTGGTGAACCAGGACCTTTTTGCCGGGGAAGACATGTATGGTTATTTTTCCCGATTCCTGCAGAATTACATCCTGGTGCTGATCATGCTCTTCTTTACGCTGGTGGGCGTCCGACATTTCATCATGCCCTGCCCGCACTTCTGGGGTCAGCTGGGCATCGGCGGTATCATCTTCGCCTTGTGTACGGCGGGCGGGGCCCTGGCACAAAGCTTCGGCTTGCCTTTCGGTTTCAATACAGACTTTCCCCACGCCGAATTCTTCCGCGAAACCATCGTGGCCGGTGCCCTGGAACTCCTACTGCTGGGATTCACCTATGTGGTAGTGGCCAGCCTGCGCTTCCGCGCCCAGGCGGGACGGGAACGGCAGGAAACCCGCAAGGCCCAGTTCCAATACCAGAACCTGAAGCAGCAGGTGAACCCGCACTTCCTGTTCAACTCCCTGAACACCCTGGACGGTTTGGTACAGGAACAGCGCAACCCGGAAGCCAGCGACTACATCCGTAAACTGTCGGGCATCTACCGCTATATGCTGAAGAACGAAGGCGCCCGCCTGGTGAGCCTGCAAGCCGAGATGGAATATGTGAAACAGTATGTCGATCTGCTGCAGGTGCGTTTTCCAAAAGGTTTACAGGTGGTAGTGGAAGTCCGGGACGAAGACCTGGAGCGGCAAGTGGTGCCCTGCGCCGTCCAATTGCTGCTGGAAAATGCCGTCAAACACAATGTTACCGCCAGCGCCCGCCCGTTACGGGTACGCATCTTCTCCGATGGCCAGACAGTGGGTGTCGAAAATAATCTGCAACCCAAAAAGAGTCAGGACAGCTCTCACGGCGTAGGGCAGCGATACATCCGGCAGCAATATGCCGACGTTTCCGGCCAGCAAATACGCATCCATAGCACCGACACCCTTTATCGCGTAGAACTTCCCCTGTTATGACAGCCTTTATCATAGAAGACGAACCCTTGGCCCGGCGTAACCTGGAACGCCTGCTGCACAGTGAATACCCCGAGATTGAGGTAGTAGGGACCGCAGAAAGCGTGGAGGAGGCCGTTCTGTGGCTCAAGACCCACCAGCCGCAACTCATTTTCATGGACATCCAGCTGGCCGACGGTTCCTGCTTCGACCTTTTTGAGGAAACAGACATCCGATGCCCCTTCATCATTACATCGGCCTATGACCAGTATGCCCTGCAGGCCTTCGAGGCGGGCAGCATCGACTATCTGTTAAAACCCGTTACGGCCGAAGGTCTCAAGCGTGCCGTCTCCCGCTGCCTGCAACGGAGCGGAGCCGCCAACCAGGGGCGCATGCTGCTGCGCGTGGGCGGCATCATCTATCCCGTGTCCACCAACCAGGTGGCATTTGCCTACGCACAGGACAAGAACACCTTTATTGTGACTTTGGACGGACAACGTTTCCCATTAAACCAGAGCCTGGACGACCTTACCCTGCGCTGGGACCAGCTTCGTTTCTTCCGTATTTCCAGATCCTGCCTGCTCTCACGCGACGCCATCCAGCAGTTGCGCACGCTTCCCGGCGGGCGGTATGCCCTGACCATCTCCCCTGCCGCCCCCTTCGACGTGGAAGTGAGCCGCGGACGGGCCAAGGATTTCATCCATTGGCTGGAACACCCGATTTAGAACTGGAAATAGATGAAGCTCTGGAGGTCGGCGGTGATGAACTGGAACACCAGAACGATGAGCGCGACCACCGCCAGGGCCATCACAGGCAAGGGCAGTCGGGCGAAGACGATGCGGTAGCGGCGTTTGAAGCGGTCCGGCAGCCAGTGGATAATCATGCCGATAACAAACAGGAGCAGGACGGAACGGTGCTGCCAGGCCATATCGGGCACCAGGGAGAGGTCCCAGGCGCCGCCGATCTGGTTCACCATATTCTTGGCGGTGTTCCAGGCCTGCTCGTTGGCCAGGGCCGGATCCAGGTTGGAGCCGCTGCGGAAGAAAAGGCGCGTGAAAGTGATGAACACGAAGGTCTGGAACACGTCCCAGGACACGTCCAGCCACTTGATGGGCTGGACGGAGGCTTTCCGGAATCCCCACTTTACCAGCGTCCCCGCCAGGATCACGAGCGTCCACACGAAGAACATGTTCCAGACAGGATAGTGCAAGGTGAGAGAAAGCACCCCGCAAAGGAGGGTTACCAGGCTGATAATCAGAAGTTTCATTCCCATCGACCGCTGGGTCCAGACTTTATAGATCACCATGCCGATGCCGTTGAGGCCGCCCCAGATCATAAAGTTCCAGCTGGCCCCGTGCCACAGACCGCCCAGCAGCATGGTGTTCATGGAGTTGATGTTGGTGGTGATGAGTTTGCGGTCCCCCGGGCGCCGCCAGGCCCAGATGCCGATGGCACCCGCCACCACGGCTACGCCGAAGGCTACCCACCAGCTGCCGCTGAGGAAACTGCCGATCACCCCCAGGGGGATGTACAGGTAGTCGCGCAGCCATCGGCTCAGGGACATATGCCAACGGCGCCAGAACTGCTGCGTATTCTGGGCCTTATAGGGCGAATTGAAGTTCTGGGGCAGGTAGAAGCCCATCAGCATGGCAACGCCCGTGGCGATGTCCGTATAGCCGGAGAAGTCGGCATAGACCTGCAGGGAATAGCAGAAGAGGGCCGACAAGTTCTCGAAACCGCTGTACATCAGCGGGTTCTCGAACACGCGGTCGGCGAAGTTCACGGCCAGGTAATCGGCCAGGATCAGCTTTTTCAGCAGGCCGTTCATGATCCAGAATACGGCGATGCCGAACCAGCGGCGGCTCAGGTTGTAAGGCTTGTGCAGCTGGGGAATGAATTCCGACGCCCGCACGATGGGCCCCGCCACCAGCTGCGGGAAGAAGCTCAGGTAGAAGCCGAAGTCCAGGAAGTTCTCCACGGGCTGGATCTTCCGGCGTTTGACATCCACCACATAACTGACCGCCTGGAAAGTGAAGAAGGAAATACCCACCGGCAGGATGATGGCATCGACGCGGAACACATCGGCCCCGACGAACATATTCAGCCATTCACCCAGGACATCGTGCACCTCCAGCTGGAGGCCCAGCAGGTTGTTCACGAAGTCGGTGAGGAAGTAGGCGTATTTGAAATAGGCCAGGATGCCCAGGTCCACCACCACGCTCAGGGCGGTGAGGGCGCTTCGCCACTTTTCGTTCTTCAGCCGATATAACCACTTCGCTGCAAAGAAGTTATAGACGATCACAAAGACCAGGAGCGCCAGGAAAACGCCGCTGGTCTTGTAATAGAAGAACAGTGACACCGCAAAGAGGAAGGCGTTGCGCAGCAGCAGCTTGGAGTGCAGCAGCGAGAACACGGCGAACACCAGCGCAAAGAAGGCCCAGAAGTAGAACTGGGTGAACAGCAGCGGGTGCGCCTGATCGAATGCGAACAGGTTGTGCAGGAAGTCCCGTATGATGTCCCAGATGGTCATTTCCGGAAGGAAGGGGCACCCCGGTCTTCATCGGCCGGATTCAGGAAAGGACTGCGCGGGGTATAGCAGTCCATGAAGGCGTCGAAGAGTAAATCGGCCAGAAAACGATAACCGGCAGGGGTGAAATGGATTTTATCGGCCTGGGCCAGCCCGGCTTCCTGCCAGCGGGCCATGGAGCCATAGCCGCCCATCACCTGGTACCAGTCCCAGAAGACACCGGCGCATTCGCGTGCGAGTTCGCGGAAAGCCTGCTGGACGGCGGCAGTGTGCTCATTCGGCTGTTTTCCCTTGCGCCAGCTGTCGTTGATACCGGTGAACAGGATGGCACAATAGGGGTTGGCGTGGCGCACGTGCAGGATCAGTTCCCGGTAGCGGGCCTTGAAGCGGTCCACGTCGAAATCGTTGCCCTGGATGTCGTTAATGCCGATGGAGAAAATCACAAGGTCCGGTTTCACAAAGCGCAGGTCGTCTTCCCAGCGGGTACAGCGGAGCCAGGACTGCGTGGCGGCCCCGTTAATGCCCGTTTCGCTGTAGGTAAAGCCGTCGCCGGGCTTATCCAGATACAGTCCGCGCAGCAGGAAGCGGCCCTTTCCTTCAAAGGCCAGGCTCACCCAGTCGGTGTAAAAGGGAAGGTCGAAGTGGAATCGGCCCTGAACGGCATCGCCCCGAAGGGTATCCCGGCCCTGCAGCAGAAGGACGGGCTGCATTTCACCCTCGCCCAGCACTTCCACACGGCGGAAGGTATAGCGCTGTTGCATCAGATGCGCCTCCCGGGGCAGCAGGTCCACCACTACCCGGGCCGATGTATCCCGCGCCATCACGGCCACGCCGGTAAGTCCCAGCTCCACCTCCTGGTTCTTGAGGCAGTTGAAACTTTCCCAGTTGCCGCTGAAGGAGGAACTATAACCGCTCGGGGTATTGGTCATGGCAGCGGAATACGGGAAAACCAGGCCCCTACCGCCGTCCATGCCATAGCGCAGGCTCAGGAAATTCTGGCGCAGGCGGTTGCTCCAGCTGCCGCCCTGCACGTGCGAGCCGCCTACGTGCAGCACGCGCACGCTGCCCCCGCCGGTATTCACCAGCGTGTCCAGTTTCCGCAGGAAAATGTCGAAGGCCGGAGACGAGCCGGCCGGGCGCTCCAGCACGTTGTACTGGAACTGCACCAGGGGCGAATAGGGCACCCGGCGGCCTCCCAGCGGAAGCACGCAGACAAGCAGCAATATGCTAAGGATCAGCCGTTTCATGGAAGCATCGCCTGGCGGATACGCTCCTGCGGGAGGGTTTTTCCTAGCAGATAAAAATCGTAATAGGTAAGCAGCGAACGGGACAGGGCATCGCCCACTTTCTGCGCACCGGCCGGCGTGAAGTGGATGTAGTCCGGCCCGGCATAGGCGGGGTTATGCTTGACCCACTGGGCCATCGAATTCTCGCCGCCCATCATCCGGAACAGGTCCCAGTAGGCGGCGTCGTTGCGCAGCGCCGTGGCCTTCAGGGAATCCACCAGCTCCGGCAGCCGCGGCCAGGTCACAATGCGGCCGTTCACGCTCTTTCCCATATCGGACGGGCCGATAAAGAGGATTCTCGCCTGCGGGGCGGCCTGATGGAAGTATTGGATCTGCTTGGCAATCTGCTCCTGATACTGTTCGATGACCTTGGTGCTGCGGGCCACGGGCATATAGTTGCCGCCGAACTGCAGGACAATGAGGTCCACGTCCAGCAGCTCCAGGCTTCCCGCCATCAGCGTCGGGGAGATGCGGGTGAAAATGGTGCCCGAGCAGCCCCTGAGCGGCACATTGTCCACGGCTACGCCGGCATCACCGTCGGCACTGATGCCATAGATTTCGGCATTGCCCTGAAAGACCAGGTTGACCTTCTGCACCGGGCGGGAGAACTGCCAGGTGACCAGGGTGGTTCCGTCTTCGGCGCTTCGCGTGATGGTTTTCGGCTTCAGGGTATCGGAAACCGCCTTCACGGAGAAGCCACCGCCGGTACGGCCATAGAGCACCGACACCGTGGAGAAGGTCTTCACGCCTTCCCGGGCGGTCTTGTTGCGGGTGCTCCGAATGTTCACCGTGCCGCCGCCCGTCAGCTGCACCACCTGTGCCATGGGCCCGTAGCGGTTATGCCCGGCCCGGGACGTGGTGGAATCGCCGTACATGGTATAGTGCACGAATCCGCCGCTGGCGCTCTTGGAAATGCTGGCCGACGGGACATTGCCCAATGCTGGGAAAAGGCCCGTTCCGATCCCGCCAAAACGCGCCTGCAAGGCCTCCCGCAGGTCCTGAGAGATGCGGTCCATCTCGATCTGCGAGTCCCCGTAATGCAGCACGCGGACGGTCTTCCCCTGCTGCCGGGCCTGTTCCATCTGACGGAACACCGGGTCGAAAAAATGATAATCGCCTTCCGGCAGATAAATCCGGTCCGGATTCTCATAAAAGAAGCGCCGGTAGTGTGCCAGGGTGTCCTCTTCCATCCGGAAACGCGCCTCAACGGCGTTCAGCACCGAATCCACATCGACCTTTGCCTCCCCGGCATCCCGCACCATGCGCTGGTAGGAGGAGAAGCGGAGGTTCAGCGGGCCCAGGTTCACGCCATCGGCCGGGGTGGCCAACCACAGCACACCCAGCATGGCAAAGACGCCCACGATGAAAAGGAGAACTTGCTTCGTCTTCATAGTTTGCAAAGGTACGAATTTTCACGTATTTATACGGGGAAAAATTGTACCTTTGTGCATTATGATGGAAGTACGCGCAAAAAAGGCCCTGGGGCAGCATTTTCTGACCGACCAGAAGGTGGCCCGGTCCATTGTGGATGCATTGGGAACGGATTTCCCCGTTCTGGAAGTCGGACCCGGCATGGGGGTTCTCACGCAATACCTCTTGCAGCGGGAGGGTATCGACCTCCGGCTGATTGAACTGGACTCCGAAAGCGTGGCCTACCTGCTCACCCATTTCCAGGGCATGCAGGGGCGGCTGATGGAGGGCGATTTCCTACAGCTGAAACTGGAAAAGATTTTTCCGGAACAGTTTGCCATCATCGGCAACTTCCCCTACAATATTTCGTCCCAGATTTTCTTCAAAGTCCTGGATTACAAGGACCGGATTCCGGAAGTGGTGGGGATGGTGCAGAAGGAAGTAGCCGAACGCATTGCCGAAAAGCCCGGTAGCAAGACCTATGGCATCCTGAGCGTGCTCCTGCAGGCGTGGTTCGACATCGAGTACCTGTTCACCGTGGGCTCCGGCTGCTTTGCCCCGCCGCCCAAAGTGGAAAGCGCCGTCATCCGCCTCAGGCGGAACGGCCGCAGTTCCCTGGGCTGTGACGAAGCCCTGTTCAAAACGGTGGTAAAAACGGCCTTCGGGCAGCGTCGGAAAATGATGCGCAATCCGCTGAAGCCCCTGGCACGCGCCAAGGCCGAGCGTCAGGGCTGGTCCGAAGAGGAGCTGGCCGCGTTCCTGGCACAACCCGTGTTCTCCCAGCGTCCGGAACAACTGGGCGTAGAGGATTTTGTAGCGCTGACGAATCTGTTGGCTTAGACTTCCGTAGCGGTAGCGAACTCGCTGAGGAAACGCATGTCGTTCTCGAAATAGTGGCGGAGGTCGTTCACCTGCCACTTGAGCATCGCGATACGCTCGACACCCATACCGAACGCGAAGCCGCTGTATTTTTCAGGGTCGATGCCGCTGGCTTTGAGCACGTTGGGATCCACCATGCCGCAGCCCATGATTTCCAGCCAACCGGTGCCTTTGCAGATGTTGCAGCCCTTTCCATGGCAGATGTTGCAGCTGACGTCCACTTCGGCCGACGGTTCGGTGAAGGGGAAGTAGGAAGGGCGCATGCGGATTTCCGTCTCCGGGCCGAACATTTCACGGGCGAAGAGCAGGATGGCCTGCTTCAGGTCCGCAAAGGTGACATCCTGGTCGATGTACAGGCCTTCCACTTGGTGGAAGATGCAGTGGGCACGGGCGCTGATGGCCTCGTTGCGGAACACGCGGCCGGGGCACACCACGCGGATGGGCAGCGGCTGGCTTTCCATTGTGCGCACCTGCACGGACGAAGTATGGGTGCGGAGCAGCAGCGGGTTCAGATGCCCGGTGCTCACGAAGAAGGTGTCCTGCATCTCACGCGCCGGATGGTTGGGCGGGAAGTTCAGGGCTTCGAACACATGATAATCGTCCTCGATTTCGGGACCTTCGGCCACATCGTAACCGAACTTGCGGAAAATGTCCACAATCTGCTGACGGACGATGGAAACCGGATGACGGGAACCCAGCGGGAAGGCGTCACCGGGCATGGTGAGGTCTTCTTTCGGGCTCAGGGCAACGGCAGCCTGCTCGGCCGCGGCCTTTAATTCTTCTATGCGGGCGGTGGCGGCCTTCTTGAGTTCGTTCAGCTTCTGTCCGTATTCGCGTTTCAGTTCCGGGGCCACGGTGCGGAATTGCTCCATCAGGGCCGTGATTTCGCCCTTTTTGCCCAGAAAACGGATGCGGGCTTCTTCGGCCTCTTTCTGGCTGCTGGCCTTCAGTTCTTCCAGTTCCTTGAAGATGAGATCAATCGCTTCTTTCATATCCTGTGATTCGATTTGCGTTGCAAAGGTAACTATTTTTTGCGTTTATCGCGTGCCTGCTGGGCCCGTCTTCCGCCTGTTTTCCAGTATTTCTGCCATTGTTCCGGGGTGAAATACCGCTGATACGTGCGGTCTATCTGTTCCATCCACTTATCCTGGACGGCCATATACAGGTCCGTATTCTCCACTTTGGCCTTGGACAGGCTCTCCAGTTCCTCCGTCATGGCCTTGTAGTCGTGCGTGAGGGTGGAGTCCACGTAAAATTCCTGCCAGTATTCCAGCTCCAGCAAATCGCTGAGCCGATGGACTTCCTTGTCGATGTATTCCAACAGCTGCTTTTCCCGCTGCTCCGGGGTCTGGGGCTGCTGCGCCTGGGCGTGCGCCAGAACGGGAAGCAGGCAAAATGCGGCTGCCAAATGCAAGAAACGATAAAAATTCATATATTTGTGGAATCTTGTCAACTCACAAAATTACGCAATTAATCGAAAAAGCCCAAATACGATGAGAAAATCGCTCCTGACCCTTGCCTTCTGCTGCGCGGCCCTGCTGACGGGCGCGCCGGACGGAAACAGTTGCACCAATGTCATCATCACCCGCGGCGCCAGCAAGGACGGGTCCGTGCTGGTCTCCTACGCGGCCGACTCCCATTACCTCTTCGGCGAACTGTATTACCATCCCGCCGCCGACTGGAAACCCGGCAGCATGCTCCAGATCTACGACTGGGACACGAACCGGCACCTGGGAGAAATCGAACAGGTTCCCCATACCTACCAGACGGTGGGCAATATGAATGAATTTCAGTTGATTATCACCGAAACCACCTGGGGCGGCCGGGCCGAACTGGAGGACAAGACCGGTGGTATCGATTACGGTTCCCTCATCTACATCGCCCTGCAGCGCGCCCAGACGGCGCGGGAAGCCATCGACGTCATCGTGGACCTGGCCAACACCTACGGGTATGCTTCGGAAGGCGAGACCTTCTCCATCGCCGATAAGAACGAGGCCTGGATCATGGAGATCGTCGGCAAGGGGATGCGCATCAAAAATGGCGTGAACCTGGACAAGGGGATCGTATGGGTGGCCCGGCGCATTCCTGACGGAGCCATCTGCGCGCACGCCAACCAGGCCCGTGTAGGTCAGTTCCCCCTGGACGACCCCGACAACTGCCTCTATGCCCCGGACGTGATTTCCTTTGCCCGCCGGAAGGGTTATTTCGACGGTCTGGACAGCGAATTCAGCTTCAAAAAGGCCTATTGCCCGGCCGATGCCGGCACCATCCGCGGCTGCGACGCCCGTGCCTGGAGCGCCTTCAACATCCTGACCAACGGCTGGTTCTCCTTCTATGACGAAAACGGCAACGCCGTCACGCGGGACGCCTATTCCTACCTGGAGTACGTGTTGGGCCACGACCTGGAGGGCGACATCCCCCTGTACATCTTCCCTCGCAAGAAGGTGGGTGTGAAGGAACTGGCCGACGTGATGCGCGACCACTTCGAAGGCACGCCGATGGACATGACGCAGGATATCGGCGCAGGCGGCAATGCCCTGCCCTACCGCTGGCGCCCGATGGAATTCCAGCTGGACGGCCGGACCTATACCAACGAAAGGGCCATCGCCACGCAGCAGACCGGTTTCTGGATGGTGGGACAGGCCCGCAACTACGTTCCCGACGTGGTGGGCGGTATCCTGTGGTTCGGCACCGACGATGCCGCCACCTCCTACCTGACACCCATCTACACCAGCATCACCAAGGTGCCCGACTGCTTCCGCGAAGGAAACGGCGACCTGCTGCACTACTCCCCCGACTGCTCGTTCTGGATCAACAACCGCATCTCCAACGCCTGCTACAAGATGTACAACATCATGGCACCCTATGTGCGGGCCCGCGTGGACGCCTTCGAACAGGACCAGATGGAGCGCCGCGTGCATTCGGTGGACAGCATGGCCGTGGTCATGTACAACCAGGTGGCCGTGAGCCTGCAGAAGAAGCTTTCGTCCAACAAGGACGTAATGGTGTCCCGCCGGCCTTTCGCCAAGGTAGTGAAATACGTGACCGATTACAGCGTCAAGACCGCCCAGGACCAGTTCCTGGCCTGGAAACAGCTGGAGGAAGAGTTGCTTGTCAAGTTCATGGACGGCAATGTGAAGCCCCAGAACGCGGACGGCAGTTTCCGGCACTCGGAACACGACGAAGGAATGCCCGAGAAAGTTGAATGGCCGGGCTACACCGACCTTTGGAAAGAAACCGTTGTCCAGGAGCACGGTGACGTGATTCTGCTCCCTGACGCACAATAATCCCCTGCCCGATGAAACGACTGATCCTTGTCCTTTTCCTCCTGCCGGCTGTATGCCTGCTTTCCCATGCCCAACAGGACACCCACGCCCGTATTCTGGCCGATATCGAACTCGCCGGAGGCGTACATGCCCTGTACCCGATGAACCAGCCCGCCCCCACGGCCGCGCCTAAGGGATATAAGCCCTTCTACGTGAGCCATCTGGGCCGTCACGGTGCCCGCTTTGCCCTGGGTGGCAGCGTGTATGAGGAATTGTTGGAAATCTGGACCCGCGGCCACGAAAAAGGCTGGCTGACGCCCGAAGGCGAGGCCTTTTATCAGGCCTATTATGCGTTCTACCCCAACATCGCCCGCCGCGAAGGCAACCTGACGCAACTGGGACAGGAACAGCACCGTTTCATCGCCCACCAGATCTATCAGAACTATCCGGAGGTGTTCAAGGGCCAGACCCGCGCCCGGGCGGTTTCCACCGTATCGCACCGGGTTATCGTGAGCATGTTCTCCTTCCTGAGCGAGCTGGACAACCTGGACCGGGACTTCAGCTTCGAGGCCGATTACGGTCAGCCCTACCAGAGCTATCTGCTGCCGGATGTCCTCGACTCCAAGGCCGACCGGGGAGGCCCCGCCGAAGAGAAATACAGGCGTTTCCGCAGGCAGATCCTGGACCTGGACGGGATGATCGCGCGCTGGTGCACCCAGCCGGATTCCCTGGTCCGGGACAAGTACAAGTTCTGCTTCGACCTGCATACCGTGATCTCCACCCTGGACAACCTGAATACGCCGGCGCCGGAGGAACTCTACAGTCTGTTCACCCCTGAGGAACGCTACAGCCTTTGGCGCGTGGGCAACTACCGCGACTATCAGCTGATGGGCCGCTCGCCCGACACCGAAAACGTGCGTGTGAAGGCGATGGATGGCCTCCTGGCCGATTTCTTCGACAAGGCCGAAGCCGACTGGCAGGACGGGATTCAGCTGCGCCTGCGTTTCAGTCACGACTCCGCCCTGCAGCCGATGCTGTCGCGCCTGGGTGTGAACGGGATGGACGCACGCATCGAAGATCCCCTGCAGGTGGAACAGTACTGGTGCAGTTTCAACATTCCGATGGCCTGCAACCTCCAGTTTATCTTCTTTAAAAGCAAAAAGAACCCGGACATTCTGGTCCAGGTTCTGTTGAATGGATGCGAAGCCGTCCTTCCGCTGGAGATGGCCGCCCCGGGCAGTTTCTACCGCTGGGAAGACCTCAAAGCGAAGTACCGTAACTAATCAGGCACTGTCGCTGCACGCTAGTGCAGCATTACCGTTAAACCAGCCATAACGATGGACACCATGCTCATCAGCTTGATGAGGATGTTCAGGGAGGGGCCGGAGGTGTCCTTGAAAGGATCGCCCACGGTGTCACCCACCACGGTGGCATGGTGACTGGCGGAGTTCTTGCCGCCGAAGTTGCCTTCTTCCACGTACTTCTTGGCGTTGTCCCAGGCACCGCCGGAGTTAGCCAGGAAGATAGCCAGCACGAAGCCGGCTCCCAGACCGCCGGCCAGCAGGCCGATCACGCCTGCAGGGCCCAGAATCACGCCCACCAGCATGGGGACGATGATGGCCAGCAGGGACGGGAAGATCATCTCGCGCTGGGCAGCCTTGGTGGAAATGCGCACGCAGGAGGTGTAGTCCGGGCGCTGCTTGCCTTCCAGAATGCCCGCAATCTCGCGGAACTGACGGCGCACCTCAATGACCATTTTCTCAGCGGCGCGGCCCACGGCCTGCATCGTGAGGCCGCAGAAGAGGAATGCCATCATGGAGCCGATAAACACGCCCACCAGCACCATGGGATTCATCAGGGTGATATCGTAATGGTTCACGATATCCGTGATGCTGCCGTGCGCCAGGCGGGAGAACTCGGCGGCCATTTCCCCGCCCTTGGCGGCCAGGTGGCCGAAACCGATCTTCAGCTCTTCAATGTACGAAGCCAGCAGGGCCAGGGCCGTGAGGGCTGCGGAGCCGATGGCAAAGCCCTTGCCGGTAGCGGCGGTGGTATTGCCCAGGGAATCCAGGATGTCGGTCTTTTCGCGGACCGAAGGATCCAGTTCGCTCATCTGGGCGTTGCCGCCGGCGTTGTCGGCGATGGGACCGTACGCATCGGTGGCCAGGGTGATGCCCAGGGTGGAGAGCATACCAACGGCGGCGATGGAAATGCCGTACAGGCCCATGCTCAGGGTTGTGGTGCTGAAGGAGAAGCCCGTGGCAAAGCCATAGGCCAGCAGGATGGCCACGGCGATGGTAATCACCGGAACGGCGCTGGAGCGCATGCCCAGGCCCACACCGTTGATGATGACGGTGGCGGAACCGGTCTGCGCGCTTTCGGCCAGCTTCTGCGTGGGTTTATAGGAATGGGAGGTATAGTACTCCGTCACCTTGCCGATGATCACGCCCGCCAACAGGCCGCTGATCACGCTCAGGGACAGCTGCCACCAGTTGGGGAAGCCCAGCAGGCAGAACACGCCGAAGGACAGGACCGCGATAAGGATGGCGGCCAGGTTGGTGCCCCGGCTCAGGGAGCCCAGCAGGTCCTGCAGGGTGGCCCCTTCCTTGGTACGGACCACGTAAATACCTAAAATCGAAAGCACTACACCGATGGCTGCAATCATCATCGGCGCCAGGATGGCCCGCATCTGCACGCCGGTTCCATCGCCGAAGAAAGCCGAAGCTCCCAGGGCCATGGTGGCCAGGATGGAGCCGCAATAGCTCTCGTACAGGTCGGCGCCCATACCGGCGACGTCGCCCACGTTGTCACCCACGTTGTCGGCGATGGTGGCGGGATTGCGGGGATCGTCCTCGGGGATGTCCTGCTCCACCTTTCCCACGATGTCAGCGCCCACGTCGGCCGCCTTGGTATAGATACCACCGCCCACACGGGCAAAGAGCGCCTGCGTAGAAGCACCCATGCCGAAGGTGAGCATGGTGGTGGTGATGATCACCAGGTTCTGGGCATCCGAGGGATCGTAGAAAATCTTGAGCACGCTCCACCAGATGGCAATATCCAGCAGGCCCAGGCCCACCACGCTGAGACCCATCACGGCGCCGCTGCGGAAAGCGACCTTCAGGCCGGCATTCAGGCTGCGCATCGTGGCATTGGCGGTACGGGCGCTGGCGTAGGTGGCGGTTTTCATGCCCACAAAACCGGCCAGACCGCTGAAGAAACCGCCGGTCAGGAAGGCAAACGGCACCCAGGGATTCTGCACGCCGAAGCCATAGGCCAGTATGGCAAACAAGGCTGCCAGCACTGCGAATACAATGATGACAACCTTGTACTGTTGTTTCAGGTAGGCCATGGCCCCCTCGCGCACGTACTGCGCGATTTCCTGCATCGTCGGAGTTCCTTCGCTTTCTTTCATCATCTGCCTGAAGAAAATCCAGGCGAACAGCAGAGCGACCAGCGCCGCAACGGGCACAAGGTAGAACAAATAGGTCATAGTTATCGTGTTTTAATTATATTCTCGCCTTCGCGGGGATACAAAGATAGCAAAATATGCCAAATTTTGTTCTGCCTTGCCGATGAACGGCTAGTTTTGTACGACCACCTGACCGCCCACGGCATCCACGGTGACCGTGGCGTTGCGCTGCACGCTGCCCTCCAGGATACTACGGGCCAGCAGGTTCACTAGTTCCCGCTGCATCAGGCGTTTGATGGGACGGGCGCCATAGGAAGGATCGTAGCCGTGCTCCACCATATAGTCCTCGAAGGCCGGGGTAAAGTTGAGGGTGATCCCGCTGTCTTCCAGGTGTTTACGGAGCTCTTCCTCCTGGATGTGCAGGATGTCGCGGATATCGGCCCTGGTCAGCGGATCGAACATGATGATCTCGTCGATACGGTTCAGGAATTCCGGACGAACGGTCATCTTCAGGACGTCCAGGACCTTGCCGGCGCATTCGTCCAGCAGGGCGCGGCGGCTGGCAATGGCCTGCATATCCAGTCCGTTCACCTCCGGCAGGCGCTCCATGTAGCCCTGGATGATATCGGCCCCGGCATTGGAGGTCATGATCAGGATGGTGTTCTTGAAGTCCACCGTACGGCCCTTGTTGTCGGTGAGCCGGCCGTCGTCCAGCACCTGCAGGAGCACGTTGAACACGTCCGGATGGGCTTTTTCAATTTCGTCCAGCAGCACCACGGAATAGGGTTTGCGCCGGACGGCTTCGGTCAGCTGACCGCCTTCGTCGTAGCCCACGTATCCCGGAGGCGCACCCACCAGACGGCTGACGGTATGGCGTTCCTGGTATTCGCTCATGTCGATACGGGTCATCATGTTCTCGTCGTTGAACAGGAAGGCCGCCAGGGCCTTGGCCAGTTCGGTCTTGCCCACGCCCGTGGTTCCCATGAACAGGAAACTGCCGATGGGGCGTTTCTCGTTGCTCAGGCCCGCACGGTTACGGCGGACGGCATCGGCCACGGCCTTGATGGCCGCTTCCTGCCCGACCACGCGCTTGTGCAGTTCGGCTTCCATCCGGAGCAGTTTCTCTTTCTCGCTTTCCAGCATCCGGTTCACGGGAATACCCGTCCATTTGGACACCACTTCGGCGATGTCTTCCGGCGTAACGGCCTCGGTCACCAGCGGTTCCTTGATGGATTCGGCCTTGGCGGTAAGCTCGTCGATGCGCTTTTGCGTCTGGGCCATACGCCCGTAGCGGAGTTCGGCCACACGGGCGTAGTCGCCGGCGCGTTCGGCCTGCTTGGCCTGCAGGGCCAGGTCTTCCAGCTCCTGGCGGGCGGTCTGGAGGCTGCCCAGGATGTCCTTTTCCTCGTTCCAGCGACTCATCAGGGCGCCCTGGCGCTCCCGGAGGTCCTTGAGTTCGGCCTCCAGCTTCTCCAGCTTCACGCTCACGCCTTCACGTTTGATGGCCTCCCGCTCGATTTCCTTCTGCCGGATGGCGGAATTCAGGTCGTCGATGGGCTCCGGCACGGAATTCATCTCCAGCCGCAGCTTGGAGGCCGCTTCGTCCACCAGGTCGATGGCCTTGTCCGGCAGGAAACGGCTGGTGATGTAACGGTGGCTCAGGTTCACGGCGGCAATCAGGGCATCGTCCTCGATGCGCACCTTGTGGTGGTTCTCGTAGCGCTCCTTCAGGCCTCGCAAAATGGCGATGGATTCCGCCGGCGAGGGCTCGTCCACCATCACCATCTGGAAGCGCCGCTCCAGGGCTTTGTCGGCCTCGAAGTACTTCTGATACTCGTCCAGGGTGGTGGAGCCGATGGTCCGGAGTTCGCCGCGGGCCAGGGCCGGCTTCAGGATGTTGGACGCATCCATGGCACCGGAGCTGCGGCCTGCTCCCACCAGGGTGTGGATTTCGTCGATGAAAAGGATAATCTCACCGGCGCTGTCCACCACTTCCTTCACCACGCCCTTCAGGCGCTCTTCGAATTCGCCCTGGTACTTGGCGCCCGCAATCAGGGCACCCATGTCCAGGGAATAGACTTTCTTGGATTTCAGGTTCTCGGGCACCTGTCCGTTCACAATATTCTGGGCAATGCCTTCGGATATAGCGGTCTTGCCCACGCCCGGCTCGCCCACCAGGATGGGGTTGTTCTTGGTACGGCGGGACAGGATCTGCAGGACGCGGCGGATCTCGTCATCACGGCCGATCACGGGATCCAGCTTGCCCTGCGCGGCGCGTTCGTTCAGATTGATGGCGAAGCGCTGCAAGAATGTGCTGTTGTTGTTCTGTTCCATATCTTTAACCTCCTATCATTACAAATAAAACGTCTGGCCTTTGGGGCCAAACGCTTTTCATCAATCTGCGTTCCGTTTTGCGGAAACTGACAAAATGGCAGGAAAACCCTTACTTCCGCTGAGTGATGAGCCCCAGTCCCAGCAGGGTGAACAGGGCGTTCATCAGGAGGAGTTCGTAGCTGAAATGATAGCCGCCAAACCACTGGACGGAATGCAGGTCCAGCACCAGGCACAGGATGGGGGCCAGGATGGCCACCAGGGGTACCCAACGGTCGTGGACCTTGCGCTTGAAGCAGAGGCCGAAGGTAAAGAGGCCCAGGATGGGACCGTAGGTATAGCTGGCCAGCCGGTACACGGCGTCGATGACGCTGGTGGAGTTGAGCAGGCCGAAGACGATGATGCAGACCGCCATCAGCACCGCCATGCCGCTGTGGATGAGCGTGCGCCGCTGCTCCTTTCCGCCCAGGATGTCGATGGTGAAAGAGGTTGTAAGGGCCGTAAGGGCCGATCCGCCGGCCGGGAAGCCGGCCATCACCAGGCCGATGAGGAAGAGGATGCCCACAATCTTGGGAAGTCCCCCGTTCCAGGCCACGGCCGGGAACAGTTCGTCGCCCTTGGCCACGGCGATGCCTTCCGCGGCGGCATACTGGTAAAGCGCCACACCCAGGAAAAGGAAGAGCGAAATCACCACGGCCTGCAGCAGGACGGACACGATGAGGTTCTTCTGCGAATCCCGCACGTTCTTGCAGGCCAGCGTCCGCTGCATCATATCCTGGTCCAGACCGGTGGAGGCCACCACGGTGAA
>CACYHZ010000007.1 GCA_902774345.1 uncultured Bacteroidia bacterium
GTACATTTGGGCCACCAATTGAACAGTATGTCAAAGAAGAAAATCGACTTGCTCCTGGAGAACGTGACCATCGAGGCCGTGGCGGCCGAAGGCAAAGCGTTGACGCATGTGGATGGAATGGTTGTTTTTGTAGATTTCGCCGTGCCCGGTGATGTGGTGGACATCCAGGTATACAAGAAGAAAAAGAATTATATGGAAGGCTTCATTAAACGGATCGTGAAGCCCTCTGAGCATCGTCTGGAGCCGTTCTGCCCGCATTTTGGCGTCTGCGGCGGCTGTCGCTGGCAACCGCTTCCTTACCCGATGCAGCTGGAAGCCAAGCGCCAGCAGGTGGAAGACCAGCTGGTGCGCATCGGCCATCTGGAAGTGCCGGAAATCCGCCCGACACTCCCCTCTTTGCAGACCGAATATTATCGTAACAAACTGGAATTCAGCGCATCAGCGAATCGCTGGATCCTTTCGGGCGAAAATGTCGATGCCCTAACGCCGCAGGACCGCCTGGGACTGGGCTTCCATGTGGGCAAGTTCTTCGACAAGGTGCTGGATATCCGGGATTGCCACCTGCAGCCGGAACCTTCCAATGCCATTCGCCTCTTTGTCAAGCAGTTCTGCATCCAGAACGGGCTGGAATTCTATAATATCCGGGAAAACCACGGCTTCTTCCGGAACATGTTTATCCGCAGTACCGAAAAAGGCGAGGTGATGCTCATCCTCTGCTTTGCCCGGGAAGACGCACCCCGCAGAAAAGCCCTCCTGGATGCCGTGGCGGCCGCTTTTCCGCAGATTACAAGCCTGTATTATATCATCAACACCAAGTTGAACGACGCCATCACCGACCAGTCCCCCGTCCTATACAAAGGCGAAGATGCCATCTACGAGGAAATGGAGGGCCTGCGTTTCAAGATAGGCCCGAAATCCTTCTACCAGACCAATTCCCGCCAGGCTTACCGTCTCTACGGCGTAGCGCGCGAATTCGCCGCCCTGCAGGGTCATGAGGTGGTGTATGACCTTTATACCGGCACCGGTACCATCGCCCAGTTTGTGAGCCGGAAGGCTTCCCGGGTCATCGGCATCGAATATGTGCCGGAAGCCATCGAAGACGCCAAGCTCAATGCCAAGGCCAACGGCATCGACAATTGCGAATTCTTTGCCGGTGATATGAAAGACGTTCTGAATGAGGCGTTTATCAAAAAGCATGGCCGGCCCGATGTCATCATCCTGGACCCGCCCCGCGCCGGGATCCATCCGGATGTGGCCCAGGTAATCCTGAAAGCCGCCCCGGCCCGTATGGTCTATGTGAGCTGCAATCCCGCCTCGCAGGCCCGCGACCTGGCCATCCTGTGCCGCGATTATGAGATCACCGCCGTGCAGCCCGTGGATATGTTCCCCCACACGATGCACGTGGAAAACGTCGTGGCCCTCCGGCGCAAATAGTTATTCTGCCGAGAATTCCAGTTTGATCCGCTCCTTCCGCCCGTCTTGGTACTGCAGAAGGGCCTCCAGCGCGTGATCGCCCTTCGGAAGGAGCAGGTCTCCCTCCGGGATGGAATGGCCGTCCAGGAGCCAGGAAATGGACTGTACGGGCGTAGCCAGCACCACTTTCAGGGGGAAGCGTTCCCCTTCGTGGTAACTCCCCTGCCCCGGGTCGATGTAGCTGAAGCCCATCCCATCCAGGGTTCCGGTCGGTACTTCTTCTACTAACGAACTGAGCATCAGGTTCATATACGTTCCGGAGGCCGGGATGTACATCTCTTTCCAGCTGGACTGATCCAGGCTGAAGGGGCTCCAGTAGCTGTTTCCTGCCTCGCCGGGATACACGGCTCCCGCGGGGGCGTTGAACTGGACCTCCTCGAAACCATAGCCGATGTACACGGGCAGGCCTTCGGGAATGCGGAGGTCCGCCTCGGAAATGTCCACCTGGATGCGGGCGAATTCCCCCAGCGGCGGGTCTTCCACCGGGAAAGACAGCACCCGATTGGTGCCGAAATCCACCGTCACCCACATGGGCCCGACGTATTCAGGGTAGTAGATCAGCGGGTGGCAGACCACTTCTGCGATGCGCATCCCCACATACGGGGCCAGGTCCGCGGCCGGGAACAGCACGCCGCAGAGCACCGGGCCTTCCGTAGGGAAATAGCCGCTGGTCTGCGACGGATCGTAGCGCTGTAGCGGGGTTGCAATCGGCTCTTGCGAAGCCGACAAAAAGATGTTCTGGAAGGCTATACGGCCATTTTTCAGGGCTACCCCCAGCTTGCTGCTCCGATAGCCCGGCAAGACGACGTTCAGGGAAATGTTGCGCGGCAGGGGCCCCTCTTCCAGGGGAAGCAGGAAGAAGCCGTCCTGGTCGGAGTACACCATGTCGGAGAGTGCCTCCCTCCCCTCCTCATAAACGAACGCCAGCGACAGCGGTTTCCCTTCCGGATTGCGGATTTCGCCGCTGATGTTGCTGTCGTCCCGCAACAGGACGCGGAAATGGGAATTCCCTTCCGGGTCACGGCCGATGGCACTGATCTGGACGCCGGTATAGCGCTGGTCCCAGTCCTGCGGCTCGTAGCACTGCACCCCGGCAATACCCGGGAACAGGATGGCTTCCGGATTGATGGCCGAGGGCGTATTTTTGGACTGCTGATCGCCTGAAGGAATCAGATAGAAGCACGGATGGGCCAGGTAATTGTTCAGATTGTTGTATTCCCGCCAATTGTCCCAGCGTTCCAGCACCGGGATTCCGCTCAGTTCCCGCTGCGAACGGTCCACATGGTACACCAGAAGGCCGGCAGGAAGCGGTGCGTCCCAGCCGCTGCCACTGCGCGTTTCATAGAGGTAGTACTCCCCTTCCGTGGCGGTAAAACTGCGATAGGCCTGGTTTTCCTGGACCGGTCCCAGCTGCACCTTTCCTTCGGGAAGTTCCGGGATTGCCTCTTCTTCCATCCAACCCAGCAGGCAGCGCTCCAGGGCGTTCAGATAGGGCGGCGTACGGCTGTCGTTGTTGTACAGGCCGTCACTCATCAGGGAGAACTGATACAGTCCGCCCGCCAGTCCGTTTACCAGCCCGTCGGTATCATAGAAATCCGGCAGCCCCAGCGCGTGGGCGAACTCGTGACAGGTGGGGCCGATGCCCTGGGCGGCGCTTCCTTCATTGCCCATCAGTTCGGAGGTGCAGAGATATTCCCCCAGTTTCACGCCGTCAAAGACGGCATCCCGCACCTGCGGGTCGTCGGAAGAAGCCATATCCCAGGAATGGGCCCAGATGGCCTCGGCAGGTCCTCCTTCAGCCTGGTCATAGCCGGCATAGATATACAGGATACGGTCCACGACCCCGTCCTGGTCAGCGTCGTACTGGGCAAAGTCTACGTCCGCATCCAGCAACTTACAGGCTTGGTACAGGGCCTTTTGCGGGGCGGCGTCGCAGAGGCGTTGACCTTCCGACACGATGTCCCGGCCGTATTCGACCCTGTTTCCGGGGATGGTGACAGGCCCATAGACATCGAAGGACGGGCTGTACAGGCCCCGCGAGTTGTCGCGGTAATAGTCCCGGACCGAGCCGGTGCCACCGTAGGCGGAAAAGCCTTCCTGGTTGAAAAAGTCGCTGAAATAAGCCAGGGATTCTTCCCCGCTGAACGGAACGTCCTGGAAGGCGATGAGTACTACCGGGAAGCGTGCTTCTCCGACGGAAGGGAGGGTTGGGGCCGCGGTGCGGAGGGCCCGGCTCTTCAGGACTCTTCGCCGCAGGACGGCTTCCGGCAGGGCCGCCCGCCGGTAAAAGCCCTGCGCATCCAGCTCCAGGACGTTTCCGGAGGCATCCGTGGCGTAGTGGCAGAACGCGTCTCCGTGCAGCGTCAGGGAAAGGATCGTTCCGTCCGGCTGGCGGTAGCGGATAACCCCCTTCCGGGCCGGTTTGGCCTGGAGTACACCGCTCAGGAGCAGCAGGAATGCAATGAGGAGGACGCGTTTCACGGTTCAGGTAGCGGAATGATAAAACAGATGTCCTCGTTCTTGCGCAGCCATACCAGCTGGTCCGAAACCTGGGTGACGACGACGTCCTGATAGACTTCGGAAACGGTGGTAAGGCCTTTTTCCACTTCCCGCAGCAGGAAGGATACCACCTGCCCTTGACGGAAGGTGGTCTGCTGGAAACTCAGGACCGTCGCCCGGCAGGGCTCAGGCTCCAGCAGGCGGAAAGAAAAGCCCTCGGAGAAGCTGAAAACGCTAATTTGCGTATCCCCGCTTTCATAAACGCGGTCCCCGCCGGGAATGCCGTAGGCGCCCGGGGTGGTGAGCAGGTGGAAGGGATCCGGCGGGCTTTGCTTCAGCGTGAGTTTGCGCATCTGCTTGCCGGCCTGGAAAACCAGCAGTACGGAGCGCGGGACCGGGCTGTCCAGTTCGGAGATGGTCAGGGTAACGCTTCCCTTCTGTTTTCCGATGTTTCGCTCTTCGACCTTTTCGACCCACTCCGGCGGGTTACCCATCATATACCAGGACCAGCTGCCCTTGGATAGATACACCTCTATTGTGACCCGCTGCGCTTCCGGGGAGATGTCCCAATACGAATCCTCCGCGACACCGTTTATCCGAAAAACGGCGTCGTCCGCTGGATCTGTTTCGGGGTCCTTGCAGGCGGTTACAAGACCTGCAGCGACGGCGAACAGGACAAATACGGCGGAAAGGATGCGGATTCGCATAGATTCCAGGTTTTATTTACAACACAAATATACGTTTATTTAAGAAGAATTGCTAATTTTGCAAGTTTATTAGTTGGAATCTATGTTTCTGCAGGTAGTATTGCTGCTGGCCGGTCTGGCCCTGGTCGTTTTCGGTGCAGATTATCTGGTGGAAGGGGCGTCGGCCATCGCCAGGCGCTTCGGCCTCAGTGAGTTTGTCATCGGCCTTACCATTGTGGGAATGGGCACTTCGGCCCCTGAAATGGTGGTCAGTTTCATTGGCGCAGCCCAGGGGAATGCCGATATCGCCCTGGGGAACGTGGTGGGTTCCAACATCTTCAATACCCTGCTTATCCTGGGGGTGACGGCCCTCCTGCTTCCGATGCCCATTACGGCCGGTAACCGGAAGAAAGATATCCCGATGAACATTGTCATTACCATCCTCCTGATTGTGCTGGGGCTGGAAATGACGCTTTTCGGCTTCGGCGCCGACGGACTCAGCCGCGTGGACGGAGCCATCCTGCTGACCCTTTTCATCGTGTACATGGTACAGGCATTCCGGCAGAAAGAGCAGGCAGAACCCTCCCCCGAGGAAACCAAGCCCGTAAAGCCCTGGCTGGCGGTAGTGATGATTCTGGGCGGCCTGGCAGGGCTGGTGTATGGCGGCAATCTCTTTGTCGATTCCGCCACATCCATCGCCAAAGCCCTGGGTGTGAGTGACAAATTCATCGCCATCACCATCCTGGCCGGCGGTACTTCGATGCCGGAACTGGCCACCTGCGTTGCGGCTGCCGTGAAGAAGAAAGGGCAGCTGGCGCTGGGTAATATCATTGGCTCCAATGTCTTTAACCTGCTGCTGATTCTGGGCGGATCGGCCCTGATCCATCCCCTGTCCTTCGTGGACATCAGCTACGTGGACCTGGGCGTGCTGCTGGCTTCGTCCCTGGCCTTGCTCACCTCCTGCTTTGTGGGGCGGAAAAATGTGCTGGACCGCCTGGACGGCGCGTTCTTCCTGCTGCTTTGGGCCGCTTATATGACTTATCTGATTATCCGTCTATAGTATGTTGCATATCCTTCAGACTGCCCCTGTAGTTCCTACAGTCGATGCCGATTCCCTCGCTGCCAAGCGGGAACAGCTTACCCAGACCATCCTCACCACTCCCCCCAATGAGCTTTTGGCCGAATTGGGACAGCAGGCCATTCAGTTCGGCCTCAAGGTGCTGGCTGCCCTGGTGATTTATATCCTGGGCGCCTGGCTCATTCGCGTCGTACGGAGGCTGGTGCGCAACGGCTTCCGTCGCCGGGATACCGAACCCACCCTGGCTTCCTTCGTGGACAGCCTGGTCTCCATTTCGATGTGGGTGATCCTGGTGGTGATTACCGTGAGCACGCTGGGCATCAACACCACGTCCCTGGCCGCCCTGCTGGCTGCCGGCGGCATGGCCATCGGTATGGCGATGAGCGGCACGGTCCAGAACTTCGCCGGCGGCCTGATGCTGCTGATCTTCAAACCGTTCAAGGTGGGTGATTTCATTGAGGCACAAGGATTTATGGGCACCGTCAAGGAAGTGACCATCGTCAATACCAAACTCCTTACCACGGATAACCGGATGATTATCCTGCCCAACGGAGCCCTGTCCAACGGCAACATCAACAACATCACCACCATGCCGCTGCGCCGGGTGGACCTGAACGTGAGCGTGGCCTACGGTACCGACGTGGCCAAGGCCCGGGAATGCATCCTGACCCTGATTCAGGCCAATCCCGTATTCCTGGATTCCACGGTGGAAGGCTGCGCCGATCCCATGGTGGCCCTGATGAACCTGGGAGACAGCAGCATCAACCTGGTGGTACGCGCCTGGGTGAAATCCACCAATTACTGGACGGCCTATTTCTGGCTCACGGAGAATGTGTATGATTACCTGCCCAAGCAGGGTGTTTCCTTCCCGTTCCCGCAGCTGGATGTGCACCTGAAACAATAAAATTGTTTATCTTTGTCTACTGTACTAAATCGTTGATCCCATGCCAGTGACCATTAAGACAGTGGAGAGCCGGAAGGAACTGAAAACCTTCGTCAAGTTCCCGCTGGAATTGTATAAGGACTGTCCCTATTACGTGCCCAATCTGTTCCTGGACGAAATGGACACGCTGAATATGGACGTGAATCCCATGGGCAAATACTCCAAATCCCGTAAGTTCCTGGCATACAAGGACGGAAAGGTGGTGGGAAGGGTGATTGCCATCATCAACGAGCTGGCCAACCGGCAGTGGAACCATGCGGAGGTCCGTTTCGGCTGGATGGATTTCATCGACGACCGGGAGGTTTCCAAGGCCCTTTTGGAGGCGGTTATCGCCTTCGGGAAGGAAAACGGGATGACGCAGCTCACCGGTCCTCTGGGCTTTACGGATTTTGACAATGAAGGCTGTGTGGTCGAAGGCTTCGACGACATCTCGTCCTTCATGCTCAAGTACAACTATCCCTATTACGGGGCCCATTTCGAGGCCCTGGGCCTGACGAAGGTGAACGACTGGCTGGAATACCGCATCTATGTGCCGGAACAGGTTCCGGACAAGGTGGTCCGTGCCGCCAATCTGGTGGCCGAACGCTATCAGCTGCACGTACGCAAGGTCACAAAGAAGGAGGTGATCTCAGAGGATTACGGGCACAAACTCTTCGACCTGGTGAACCTGACCTACCAGAATCTCTTCGACTTTATGGTATTCCCCCCGGAAGTGGTGGATTACTATATCAAGACCTTCCTGGGCATCCTGAATATGAAATACGTGACGCTGGTGGAAGATGCCAATGGCAAACTGGTGGCCCTGGCCCTTACGATGCCCTCCATTGCCCGTGCCGTGAAAAAAGGGAACGGTTACCTCTTCCCCTTCGGCTGGTATCATCTGCTCAAGTCCATGTACCTGAAGCATGAGGAAGCCCTGGAATTGATGCTGATCGCCGTAGATCCGGAGTATCAGAACCGTGGCGTCCATGCGATGCTGTTCAACGAGATTATTCCCAACCTGATCGAAGGCGGATTCAAATACGGTGAATCCAACGCCGAGATGGAAACCAATACCAAGGTGCAGAACATCTGGAACATGTACCAGAAAGAGTTCAAGCGCCGCCGCCGTGTCTTTACAAAGGAGATTTAAATGAGCGCTTCTTCCGTCATGCTCCCCCCGCTCCCCGAGCGGATGCGTCCCCGGAGCCTGGCCCAGTACGTGGGCCAGCGTCATCTGGTGGGCGAAGGCTGCATCCTGCGGAAGATGATTGAATCCGGCAACCTTTCCTCCTTCATTCTTTGGGGCCCTCCGGGCGTGGGCAAGACCACCCTGGCACACATCATCGCCGAAACCCTGGACCGGGAGTTCTTTACCTTGTCGGCCGTGACGGCGGGGGTGAAAGACGTCCGGGAGGTCTTCGAAAAAGCCCGCGGCAGCTCGTTGTTCCACCAGCGGGGCGCGCCCATCCTGTTCATCGACGAAATCCATCGTTTCAACAAGGCGCAGCAGGATGCGCTGCTGGGGGCCGTGGAAAACGGGACCATCGTCCTGATCGGTGCCACTACGGAGAATCCCTCCTTCGAGGTGATTACTCCCCTGCTGTCCCGCTGCCAGGTTTTTGTACTCAAATCCTTGGAAAAGAGTGACTTGCAGGAGCTTCTGGACCGGGCGCTGGCCGAGGATGTCCTCCTGAAGCATAAGCAGATCCAGGTGCTGGAAAGCGAGGCCCTGATGCGTTACAGCGGCGGGGATGCCCGCAAGCTCCTGAACGTGCTGGAACTGGTGGTGGACGCCCACGCCGGCAAGGAACCCATCGTCATCGACAACGCATCGGTCACCGCCTCCATCCAGGAGAACATGGCCATCTACGACAAGGACGGCGAGATGCATTACGACATCATTTCGGCCTTTATCAAGAGCATCCGGGGCTCCGACCCCAATGCCGCCCTCTATTGGCTGGCCAGGATGATCGACGGCGGCGAAGATCCGCTGTTCATCGCCCGTCGCCTGTGCCTGTGCGCCTCGGAAGACGTGGGCCTGGCCAATCCCAATGCCCTGCTGCTGGCCAATGCCTGCTTTGAGGTGGTGTCCAAGATCGGGATGCCGGAAGGCCGGATTCCTCTGGCCGAAACCACGGTGTATCTGGCTTCATCGCCCAAGAGCAATGCCTCGTATATGGCCCTGGAGCAGGCCCTGGCGGAAGTCCGTCAGTCCGGGAACCTGCCGGTCCCCCTCCCCCTTCGCAACGCTCCTACGCAGCTGATGAAGGACCTCAGCTATTCTGACGGTTACAAATACGCCCACGACTATCCCGGGCATTTTGTGGACATGGAATTCCTGCCCGATGCCCTCCGCGGCACGGTCTTCTATCAGCCGGCCGAAAACAGGCACGAAAACACGCTCAAGGCCTATCTGGAAGCCTGCTGGCCCAAGTATTACAAGAAGTAGGCTGGTCTCTCCCCTAACGTCTTCTGAACTCGGCGACCGTGATGGCGGTGGCCACGGCGGCGTTCAGGGACTCGGAACCGGAATCATCGGCCGGATAGGGCGGAATGAACAGGCGGTCGCTCACGGTGGCGGCCGTTTCTGCCGAAATTCCCTTGGCTTCGTTGCCGATCACAATGACGGAGGGATGCGACTGACCGCTGTCCAGCGGTCGCTGATACAGGTTTTCTCCGTTCAGGAAGGTGCCATAGACCTTTCCCCCGGCGCTTACGGCCGTCCGGCACAGCTCCGGGATGTCCGTGTAATGGAAGCGTACGCGGAAGATGGCGCCCATCGTGGCCTGGACTACCTTGGGATTGAAAACGTCCACGGTATCCTCGGAGGCGAAAACGGCGTCGATGCCGAACCAGTCGGCGATGCGCAGGATGGTGCCCAGATTTCCGGGATCCCGGATGCCGTCCAGGGCCAGAAAAAGGCCGCTGGAGGGTAGATCAGCATCCAGAAGGTCTGCGGGCCGGTGGACCAGCGCCAAGGCCGGAGAAGGCGAAGAAAGGCCCGAAATCCGGGCCATCACGGCCTCGCCAATCTCCTCCCGACGATATACCCGTTCCACCTGGAAGCGGGACGCCAGGGCTTCGGCCACCAGCTTTTCGCCTTCCACCGCGAATAAACCGCTGCTGTCCCGGAATTTCTTCTGGGACAGCGACTTGATGAATTTGATTTCGGCTGCGGTCATGGCGAACGGCTACTTGTAGCCCAGCATCTTCAGCATCGATTCCGCGCTTTGTTCTTCGGCAAAGACCTCGGTAATCAGATTGCCGTCCTTGTCCCGGTTGATCAGGATGTGCTGGGGAGAAGGCATCAGGCAGTGCTTGATGCCGCCGTAGCCCGAAATGGCCTCCTGATAGGCTCCGGTATGGAAGAAGCCGATGTACAGGTTCTCCCGGCGGCTGCGGATGGTCGGGAGGAAGATGGCGTTGGCGTGGTAGTCGGCGTTGTAGAAGTCCTGGCTGTCGCAGGTAAGGCCGCCCAGGAACACCCGCTGGTATTCGTCGTTCCACTTGTTGATGGGCAGCAGGATGAAGCGCTGGTTCAGGCCCCAGGTATCCGGCAGGCAGGTCATGAAGCTGTTGTCGATCATATACCACTTCTCGCGGTCGTTCTGCTGCTTGATATCCAGGATCTTGAAGATGGTGGCGCCGCTTTCGCCCACGGTGAACGAGCCGAATTCGGTGAAGATGTCCGGTTCGGGAACGCCATAGGAATTGCAGGTGACCTTGATCTGGTTGATGATTTCCTCCACCATGTACTCGTAGTCGAAATCCTGGGCCAGGGAGGTCTTGTTGGGAAGGCCGCCGCCGATGTTCAGGCTGTCCAGTTCCGGGCAGATGGATTTGAGTTCGCAGTACACCTTGACGCACTTGGACAGTTCGTTCCAGTAATAGGCGGTATCCCGGATGCCGGTGTTGATGAAGAAATGCAGCATCTTCAGGTGGAAATTCGGATATTTGGCCACCGTGTCGCGGTAGAACTTGAGGATATCCGAATAGCGGATGCCCAGCCGGGAGGTATAGAAATCGAAGTTGGGCTCTTCTTCCGAGGCGATGCGGATGCCCATCATGGTGTCCTCCTGGATGAGGTCCGCCAGGTCTTCGAATTCGTTTTTGTTGTCCAGCACCGGGATAATGTTCTTCCAGCCTTCCTTGCGCAGTTTGGCGATGTTCTGGATGTACTGGGGACGCTTGAAGCCGTTGCAGATGATGAACATCTGCTCCTTGTTCACCGAACCGTCCCGTTCCAGGGCCTGGATCAGGTCCAGGTCATAGGCCGATGAGGTTTCCAGGAAGATGTCGTTTTTCAGGGCCTCGTGCACCACAAAGGAGAATTGGGAGCTCTTGGTGCAGTAGCTGTAATAATAATCGCCCTGGTAGTCGGCCTTGGCCATGGCCACCTTGAAGAGGCGCTTGGCCCGCTGGATTTGCGAGGAAATCTTGGGAAGATAGGTCAGTTTGAGCGGCGTGCCGTACTTCTCGATAATCTCCATCAGGTCGATGTCGTTGAACCACAGGTTGCCGTCTTCCACCATGAATTCGTCCTGCGGAAAATCGAAGGTCTGATCGATTAGGTCGATGTATTTATTCTTCATCCCTGTTGAACTGATTTTAACAATTTCTTACAAAGATAAGGAAAAAAATAGTAAATTTGTACGGATGTCCCTGCGGAAAATCATATTGATTCTGGCTGCTGCCATTCTGACGGCGACGTGCAGTACCACCCGTTCCCTGGAGGACGGCGAATACCTGCTCCGGCAGAACAGAATCAAGGTGGACGACCCCTCCTTCAACGCTTCGGAACTGTCTTCCTACGTGGCCCAGCGGCCCAATTCCTATCTGCTGGGCGTGAACCCCTTCCTGTCCATCTACAACTGGTCGGGGAAAAAGACGGACGGCTTTGCCGGCTTCCTGAGGAAACTGGGCGTGGCCCCCGTCGTGTACCAGCCTTCGATGGTGGAAGAGAGCATCGCCAACCTCCAGAACCACCTGCGCTACATCGGCTTCTATGGTTCGCAGATCGAAAGCCAGGTGCAGGTGAAAAAGCGCAAGGTGTATGTGACCTATTATGTGGCCCTGGGAAGGCGCTACCGCATCAGCGCCATCGACTATGATGTCCCCTCCTATGGCACGTTCCGGGAGGAATTCGACGCTGATCTTCCGAACAGCACCCTGGCTGCCGGGCAGTACCTGTCCGAATCGGCCCTGGAGGCGGAGGCCAGCCGGCAGGCGCAGTATTTCCGCAATCAGGGCTACTACGGCTTCACCAAGAGCTACTATGTCTTCGAGGCCGATACCCTCTCGGGCGACCAGACGGCACGGCTTACGATGTCCATTCGCGACTATGCCCTGGGAGACCTTCCTTCCACCGCTCAGGAACACCGGAAATTCCAGTTGGGAGATGTGACCATCGCCTATCCGGACCGCCTGAAAATCCGCTCTTCCGTACTGGAAAACCTGAACACCCTTCGACCCGGTCAGCAGTACAGCGAGGCGGACGTGAATACGGCCTACAACCGGCTATCCAGCGTGAACATGCTCACCGGCGTGAACATCAACATGGTGCCGGTTTCCGAGGACCGGATCGACTGCAACATTTCGCTGCGGAGCGCCCGCCTGCAGGGCTTTAAAACCAATCTGGAGGCTTCCGTGAACTCGACGGGACTCATCGGATTTTCGCCCCAGCTCACCTATTACCACCGCAACGTATTCTTTGGCGGCGAGGTGCTGAACCTGGGTGTCAAGGGCAATTTTCAGTTCAAGCCCGGTGGGGACAAACGGGCCTATTCCACGGATGTGAGCGTGACTTCCTCGCTCAGTTTCCCCAAGGCCCTGGGCTTTCCCAACCGCCTTTTCAAGGGGCCCTACCTGCCCAAGACGGATATTTCCCTGTCCTTCAGCTATCAGGACCGTCCGGAATTCCGCCGAACCGTTATCGCCTCGTCCCTCACCTACAACGGCCGCTTCGGCCCCCGCTGGTACTATCAGCTGACCCCGGCCAGGGTCAATATCAGCCGCCTCTATGACGTCAGCGATGACTTCCTGAACAGTGTGGTGGATAACCTGTACATGCTGCTCCTGTATGACGACAACTTCGACGTCGGCATCAGCAATATGGTGTATTACACCACGGACGCCTCGGCCATTCCCTCCACCCCCTATCACTATTTCCGCTTCAGCCTGGATGTTTCCGGCAATCTCCTGAGCCTGCTGAATCCCATTCTGCCCTTGGCCGAAGGCGCCGTGCACAGCATCTGGAACATCCCGTATTCCCAATATGTGCGTGGGGAATTCCAGGCTGGCAAGACCTTCCGCTTTGGCCACGAAGACAAACAGGCCCTGGCCCTCCGTATGCTGGTGGGGATCGGTTATGCCTATGGAAATTCCATTTCCCTGCCCCTGGAACGGCAGTTCTATGCCGGCGGTGCCATGTCCATGCGCGGCTGGCAGGCCCGGGCCCTGGGTCCCGGTACGGATACCAGCCTGAAGGATATCTTCACCATCCCCAGTCAGCTGGGCGATATGAAGCTGGAGGCCAATATCGAATACCGCTTCCCCCTTTTCTGGAAGCTCGAAGGGGCCCTCTTTGCCGATGCCGGTAATATCTGGGGCATGCCGGGCAAAGGCTGGTCGGAAGCATCCGAGTTTCAATGGAAGAACCTGGGCGAAAGCATCGGCTTGGACTGGGGACTGGGCCTACGCGTGAACCTGGACTTCCTTCTGCTGCGCCTGGACGGCGGTATCCGCCTGCACGATCCCGGCCGCGATGCCGGTGACCGCTGGGTCCCCGTTCGCGAATGGTTCAAGGGAAATTACGCCATTCACTTCGGCGTAGGTTACCCGTTCTAAAGCTTTAACGCTTCGAAGTCCCGTTCGGGGACGGACAGGGTGTACACGGTGCGGATGGGCCGGATGCCCAGATAATCCATTGCCTCCTGCGGGATGCGGACGGTGATGTCGGCAGTCGCTCCGAAATTGGCTACAATGAGCCAGGATTCCTTCCCGTTGGAGCGCAGGAAGGCAAAATGCCGGTCGGGATTGAAGACGCCGCTTTCCTGGCAATAACCCAGGTCAAAGCTGCGGCCTTCCGTGAAGGCGGGCGATTTGCCCAGGGAAAGGACGCTGCGATAGCGCTCCAGCACATCCTGGCGGGGACTGAGCAGCGCCGGAACCTCGCACCAGTCAAAGATGGAGGTGCGGCCGTCCCGTCCGCTGAAGCCTTCCGCCTGCATGCCCCGCTCCCCCATCTCCTGCCCGAAATACAGCATGAAAGGCGCTTCGTTCAGGAGGGCCGATACCGCCAGTGCCGCATAGCCGCCTTCGGGGCTTCCGCAGAAGAAGTCGGAGGCTACGCGCTGCTCGTCATGGTTCTCCAGGAAGTTGAGCATATGGGGCTGCAAATCCCCCAGGAACTGCCAGTTCCAGCTGATTTCCTTAGCTGAAGCACCACTACAGGTAACGGCACGTAACGTATCGTATAGACCGGATTTATCGTACAGTAAATCAAAGCCGACTTCCTGCACATACATCCGGTATTTGTCCTTCTCGTACACCTCGGCCACAAACTGGATGGAAGGGTATGCCTGCTTGACCGAAGCGATGAGCCATTGCATGAACTGCCAGGGTACCAGCTCCACCATATCGCAGCGGAAACCGTCCACGCCCTTGGCGGCCCAGAACAGCACGATATCCCGCATCTTGTCCCAGGTGGCGGTGTGGAAGTCGCAGTAGTTCAGTTTTACGGTCTCGTACCAGTCGTTCACGCCGGGAGACGGGGTGAAGCAGTTGCCGGATGCTTTGGCCGGATACTCCTGATAGGCAGGACCTTCCACAGCTACGGGAAGCGTAAGCGCCTGCCCGGGATAGTAGAAGAAGTCGTTCCCGGGAGCCCAGTGCACGGAAGTATCGTCGTCCGCCCCCAGGGAACGGACGCCTGCGGGAGCCGCCTTGCTGGCATAGTCCCGGGCCACGTGGTTGGGAACGAAGTCAATCAGCAGCTTCAAACCGGCCTTGTGCGTGCGATCTACCAGCTCCTGGAACTCCTCCATCCGGCGGGCGGGATCATCGGCCAGATAAGGGTTTACGTCGTAATAATCCGTAATGGCATAGGGTGATCCGGCCTCTCCTTTTACGAACTGCGGGTGCGAAGGGGTACAGCCCTGGTCTTTCCGAAGCGTGGCGTGCCGGATAACGCCGGTGTACCAGACGGTATCCACGCCCAAAGAACGGAAATAGGCCAGACTTTGCTGGTCTATTCCGGAAAAGCGGCCGTTTCCCCAGAGCCGGGGAAGCAGCTGGTATATCAGTTGGTTCATAATCCTGTTTTACCAGTTCAGGATCTTCTTGAACGGCCTCGTAGTCGGCCGGCGTGATGAAGTGGCAGATGTGGTTGAAGTAATTCTGGGCGATACCGCCTTCGATGGCGACACGGCGCGGCGGAATCTTGCCGTCGGCACCCTGCAGATCCTTCAGATACAGAGGCTTAGCCTCTCCGAAGGCATCCACGTACACCATGCAGCCGGTCTCCCCTTTCTTGAAGAGCTCGTAGGCGCCCATGGCCAGTTCGGAGCAATAGGTAAGGTCGAAGGCGATGGGGTCCTGGCAGCGGACATCGTAGCCGATTTCCACGGGACGGGTCTTGACCTTCAGGCCGATGGCCTTGAACTTCTTCTCCAGGATGTCGTTGAACAGGACAGCCTTACTGATCTTGCCCAGTTCGGGGTGACCGTGCTCGTCGTAGGTCATGGACACGCCGGCATTCTTGATTTCCTGGGGATCCAGGTCGTGGAACACGCCTTCGGCCACCACCACGGTGCCGTAGGGAATGCCCAGGATATTGCGCTTGAGGATGGCGGACAGGGCCAGGTTCACGATCTTGTCCAGGGTAATCTCCGTCTTGTTGAACATTTCGGGGATGATGGTCATCGGGCAGTGCGTAGCCTCGCCGATACCCAGGGCCAGGTGGCCGGCGCTGCGGCCCATGGCGCTGATGATGAGCCAATTGCCGCTGGTGCGGGCATCCTCATACACGGTACGGGCCAGATGGGCACCTTCGTCCTTGGCGCTGTTGAAGCCGAAAGTGGGCGTGTTGTTGGGCAGCGGAAGGTCGTTGTCGATGGTTTTGGGGACGTGGATGTTGTGGATGGGATACTGCTTGGCCTCCAGGAACTTGGCGATGCGGTTGGCCGTGGAAGCGGTGTCGTCACCGCCGACGGTCACAAGGAGCTTGATGTTGTTCTCCTGGAAGAGGCCCAGGTTGAAGTTTTCCTCAAAATCCTTGTCGGTGGGTTTGAAACGGCTCATCTGCAGATAGGAACCGCCACGGTTGAAATAGGCGTCAGCCTTGAAGAAGTCGATGTCTTCGGTGCGGGGAGCCTTGGAGAAAAGGCCGCTGTAACCCCCGTGCAGGCCGATGACGCGATAACCGTTGGAAAGGAAAGTCTTGGCAACAGACATAACGACGGTGTTCATACCCGGAGCCGGGCCGCCACCACACAGGATGATAATGGAATCTTTCATTTGAACTTATGTTTAAAAATAACTAATTTCCATTTGGATTAAATCGTACAAATTTACGCATTTTTCTTGATTATTCCTATTATCGATTCGCCTTTGGAAAAATGCGGGATTTTTGCTATTTTTGTAGTTCGTATACGCATACGTGCGCGTTTTGGAACGATGGACTATACTGAGGCTAAACATAGAATCGGTCAGCTGAAGGCTATTCTCTGGGAGAACAGCCGGAAGTATTATGTGGAGAATGCGCCCACGATGAGCGACTACGAGTACGACCAGCTGATGCATGAGCTGGAAGACCTGGAGCGCGAGTATCCCGAACTGGCAACGCCCGACTCCCCTACCCGCCGCGTGGGATCGGACCTGGAAACGGCCTCGGAAGGCGGTTTTGCCAAGTATCCGCATCGTTACCCGATGCTCTCGCTGGCCAATACCTACAGCATCGAGGAGGTGGAAGAATTCGCCGAAAGGGCCGCAAAGTCCCTGGACCGGCCGTTTACCTGGTGCTGTGAGCTCAAGTTCGACGGGACGGCCATCTGCCTGACCTACCGGAACGGACGTCTGTTCCGGGCCCTGACCCGGGGCGACGGGGTCCAGGGGGACGATGTCACCGCGAATGCCCTCCGCATCGCCAACATCCCGCATCGCCTGCAGGGCAGCGGCTACCCGGAGGAATTCGAAATCCGCGGCGAGGTCCTGATGCCCTACGAGTCCTTCGACCGGCTGAACCATGAACGCGAGGTGGCCGAGGAAGCCCTTTTCGCCAATCCCCGCAATGCTGCCAGCGGCTCCCTGAAGCTCCAGGATCCCGAAGAGGTGGGCCGAAGGGGCCTTTTCTGTACCCTGTACCACATTCCCACCGGGCAGGTGGACTTCCCCACCCACGACCAGGCCCTGCAGGCCGCGGAAAGCTGGGGGCTCCCCGTTTCCCACGAGCGCCGGCTCTGCGGCAGCATTCAGGAAATCGAAGCTTTCATCGCCCATTGGGACAGTGCCCGCAAGGACCTTCCCTTCGCCACTGACGGCATCGTCATCAAAATCAACGAAATGGCCTTCCAGCAGCAGCTGGGCTATACCGCCAAGAGCCCCCGCTGGGCCGTGGCCTATAAATTCAAGGCCGAGCAGGCCTGCACCCCCATCCTGTCCATCGACTACCAGGTGGGCCGGACCGGCGCCGTAACGCCTGTGGCCAATCTGGAACCGGTGCTGCTGAGCGGCACCATGGTGAAGCGGGCTACCCTGGTGAACGAAGACCAGATCCGCGCCCTGGATATCCACGAAGGCGACTGGGTCTATGTGGAAAAAGGCGGGGAAATCATCCCCAAGATCACCGGCGTGGAGGAGTCCCGCCGCGAACCGGGTGCCCGCCAGCCGGTGTTCCCGCAGCATTGCCCGGATTGCGGAACGCCCCTGGTCCGGGAAGAGGGCGAAGCCAAATGGTTCTGCCCCAACAGCAAGGGCTGCCCTACGCAGCTCAAAGGCCGCCTGGAGCATTTTGTCAGCCGCAAGGCCATGAACATCCTCTGCGGCGAAGCCACCATCGAGCAGCTGTTCCAGTTGAACCTCCTGCGCCGTCCCTCGGACTTCTATGCCCTGAAGGCCTGGCAGCTGGTTCCTCTGGAAGGCTGGAAGGAACGCGCCGCCGCCCGGTTCCTGGAATCGGTCCAGGCCTCGCTGGCAGTCCCCTTCGAACGGGTCCTTTTTGCCATCGGTATCCGTTTCGTCGGCGAAACCACCGCCCGGGACGTAGCCCGTCATTTCGGCAGCATGGAAGCGCTGGCGGCAGCCTCCAAGGAGGAACTGCTGGCCGTCCCGGATGTGGGCGACGTCATCGCCGACAGCATTTTCCGCTTCTTCCGGGATCCGGAGAACCTGGCCGAACTGGAGGCCCTGAAGGCCGCCGGACTGCGTTTCTCGACGGAAAACCCGGCCTCGGTGGCAGACGGTCCCCTGTCCGGCAAGACCATCGTCATCAGCGGCAATTTCAGCATCTCCCGGGACGAAATGAAAGCCCTTATTGAGCAGTATGGCGGCAAGAACAGCTCTTCCGTCAGCGGAAAGACGGACTATCTTCTCGCCGGTACGAAGCCCGGTCCGGAAAAGATCAGGAAGGCCCAGGAGCTGGGCATAGCCATCATCGACGAGGACGCTCTCCATGCGCTGATAGGAGCGCCGGCCCAGGCAGACGCCTCTCCGACCTTATTTGAACCGACATTATTCTGATGTTTAAGAAGTTGAAGCATAAGATCGCTGTATTTTTCCGGTGGCTTTCCATCTGGATTACCCGCATCTTGCGCTTCCTCGGACACGATATCTGGCTGCTGAACGAAGAGGACTTCTCCCGGTGGAAGCGCCGGCTGGTGCGGGACCTCAAGACGATGGTCCTAATGTACAACACCTTTGTGGACCAGAAGATCAGCTATCAGGTAACCGCCCTGGCCTACCGCAGCATGTTGTCCGTGGTGCCGGCCATCGCCATCGGTTTCTACCTGACCGACGGCCTGGGCCTGCGGGATAAATTTGCCGACATCCTCTATGCCAACCTGGGAGAGGAAAGAATCATCGACGCCCTCCTGCAAGCCGCCGACAATATTGTGGTGACGGCCGAGTCCGGACTCTTCGGCTTCATCTCCATGGCTTCCTTCGTGTGGATCGTGCTGTCCCTGATGATTACGGTCCGGCAGGTCTTCAACAATGTCTGGAAAGTGGAAAGGGAGCAGAATTTCCTCAGGATGATCGGCGTCATCCTGGGCATCATGGTGATGTCGCCCTTCGTGGTCATCATCTTCTTCTCGGGGTCCGTTGTGTATTCCGATGTGCTGGACCTCCTGTTCCCCAGCCAGCTGGCCATTTCCGACCATCTGAAGGGTTTCATGAGTTGGCTTACCTTCGCCGGCATCAGTGTCCTGATTCTGACGGCGATGTACAAATTCATTCCCGCGACGCGGGTGCACACCACCTACGCGTTCAAGGCCGCCATGGTGGCCGGTCTCATCTTTACGGTGGTGCAGTACCTGTATCTGGAAACCCAGGTGATGGTGGCCAAGCAAAGTGCCGTGTACGGCGCCCTGGCGGCCATTCCCCTGTTTATGATCTGGCTGAACATGGGATGGGCCATCGTGCTGTACGGCGCCGAACTCTCCTATGCCTTCCAGAATGTGGACCGGCAAAGCCTTACCATAGAACAATTGGATGAAATGAACACAGAAGCCGTCCGCGTACGCAAGGAGCGGCTTCACAGCGGTATATAGATGTTATGAGTTTTTCCGAGTTTACCGAGCAGGATTATGCAATCATCAACCAGAACTATGCCGCCCTGCGGGCATCGGCCGAAAAACGATGTGCCAACTCCGCCGAACTGGAGGTGGTCCAGCGTGCCTTCGAGTTTGCCAACGACGCCCACCGGAACGTGCGGCGGCGCAGCGGTGAACCCTACATGCTGCATCCCATCGCCGTGGCGCAGATTGTGGTGGATGACATCGGCCTGGGCTACAAGTCCATATCGGCGGCCCTCCTGCACGACGTGGTGGAAGACACGGATTATACGGTGGACGATATCCGGGAGCGTTTCGGCGACAAGATTGCCACGTTGGTGGACGGGCTTACGAAAATCAAGAACGTGCTGGATTCCGAGCAGAAGACCCATGGCACGGACATCAGCCAGCAAAGCCTGCAGGCCGAGAATTTCAAGCGCATCCTCCTGACCCTGAACGACGATGTCAGGGTGGTCCTGATCAAGCTGGCCGACCGCCTGCACAACTGCCGCACCATCGAGCACATGCCCGAGCACAAGCGCGACAAGATCCTGTCGGAGACGATGTTCATCTTCATTCCCCTGGCCTACCGCCTGGGTCTGTACAGCATCAAGTCGGAACTGGAGAACATCTGGCTGCGCTATAAGGAACCGGAGGCCTATGAGGAAATCAAGGCCCGGATCGACAAGATTTCCCGGGAAAAGGGCCAGGAAATGAACGACTTCGTGGACCCCATCGAGCAGGCCCTGAAGAACGCCGGCTTCCGTTTCCAGATCAAGAAACGCGTCAAGACCCCCTACTCCGTCTGGAACAAGATGCAGACCAAGCAGATCACCTTCGACGAAGTCTTTGACCTGTATGCCATCCGCATCATCTTCGAAGCCGACCAGCAGTCCCCCGAGAGCGAACGCGACCAGTGCTACCACATCTTCTCCATTATCACCAACATCTACCGCTACATGCCCGAGCGCCTGCGGGACTGGGTCCGTCATCCCAAATCCAACGGTTATGAGGCCCTGCACTGCACTCTGCTCAGTAATTCCGGCATTTGGGTCGAGGTCCAGATCCGCACGCGGCGGATGGACGATATCGCAGAAAAGGGTATCGCGGCCCACTGGATGTACAAGAAGAGCGGCTATCTGGGCGAAGGCGACTACGAGATGGACAGCTGGCTGTCCCACATCCAGGAAATCCTGGCCAATCCCAACGTCAACGCCCTGGAACTGCTGGACATCATCCACAACGACCTTTCTTCCACCGACATCTACGTATTCACGCCCAAGGGCGAACAGCGCAGCGTCCCCAAAGGCGCGACGGCGCTGGACTTCGCCTACTCCATCCATACGGAGGTGGGAAACAAGGCCATCGCCGCCAAGGTGAACCAGAAACTGGTGACGCTGAACTACGTCCTGAAAACCGGCGACAAGATCGAAATCATCACCGCCGAGGACGGAAAACCCCAGCCGGAATGGCTGAAATTCCTGAGTACCCATCACGCCCGTTCGGTGGTGACCGATTATTTCAAGACGGAGCGTAAGCAGACCATCGAGTTCGGCCGGAAAACCCTGGAGAATGCCGTCACGGCCCTGGGCTACCCCTTCGACGAGGCGATGCTGCAGCGCCTGGAGGTCGCCTATGGCGTGGAAAGCCGCGACGAACTCCTGAACGGCGTGGGGCTTGGAACCATCGGCCTGGATAATCTGGCCGATATCCTGAAACGTTCTTCCGGCAGCAAGATGTCCTGGATCCGCAAGGTCCTGCGGCTGGAGCAGCGCCATGAAGGGCCCAAGGCACCGTCCGAGAGCTTCATCATCGGCGGAACGGATCCCAATACCCCTCATTTTGCCATCGCCACCTGCTGCAACCCCATTCCCGGCGATCCCGTCGTGGGCATCAAGGCGCCGGACGGCACGGTGACGGTGCACAAGAAGACCTGCCCGGTGGCCGAAAGCATCGCCGCCATGCACGGGGACTGGGTGGTGGTGCCCAAATGGCTGGAACAGGCCGAAGACAAGTCCTTCCTGGTGCGCGTTTCCCTGCGGGGCATCGACCGGATGGGCATGCTCAACGATATCTCCCGCTGCGTTTCCCAGGTGATGGGCCTGAATATGCGCCGCCTGAACGTTTCGGCCGAAAACAGCGTCTTTGAAGGCTATATCGATATGTATGTCAATTCCCGGGAGGTCCTGGAAAAGATGATGAAGAAACTCTCGTCCATCGAGGGTGTGGATTCCGTAACCCGCAGCGAGCTATGAGAGAGAAACTGAAACGATTCCTGCCGCTGCTGCCGGTCGCGCTGCTGCTGGCCTCGCTGATCTTCCCCTCCGGCTGCGCCAATACCACTACGCCGCCTTCCGGTGGCGACAAGGACACCATTCCCCCGGTGCTTACCAAGGTATATCCCCTGCCCGGCTCGGTGCAGGTTCCCACACACCATACCAAGCTGCGCTTCACCTTCAACGAATACGTGAAAATCAAGGATGCCAACAGCATCTTCCTGTCCCCGCCGCTGGAGAAGAAGCCCAAGGCTGCCATCAAGGGCAAGTCCGTGGAAGTGAGCTTCGAATCCGACCTGGACACCAATACCACCTATACGCTGGATATTACGGGCGCCATCGTGGACAACAACGAGGGCAATCCCTTCCCCGGCTTTACGCTGGTTTTCTCCACCGGCTCCAAGATCGATTCCATGTGCGTGACGGGCCTGGTGCAGGACTGCAACACGCTGAACCCCATCAAGGGGGCCACCGTGATGCTGTACAAGGACCATTCCGACTCGGCCGTGTTCCTGAAGCGTCCCGTGGCCGCCGCCAAAACCGATGACTGGGGCTATTTCAGCATCCGGAACATCCAGGACACCCTGTACCGGGTGTATGCCATCAAGGACGAAGGCAACAACAACCTCTACGATCCGGACAACGACCGCGTCGCCTTCCTGGATTCCCTCTTCCGCCCCACCCTGGTGTATGATGATACGCTGTACGAACTGAAAAAGTTCGATATGAAGGACACCATGCTGTGCCTGGCCCGGAAAACGCAGATGGAACTGAACCTGTTCCGGGAACGTCCTTCCAAACAGATGATCGTGAAAAAGGAGCGCGTAGGGCCGCGCACGGCCTATCTGACCTTTATGGCCCCCGATGCCGTCATCCACGACATGCGCATCAAAGGTCTGCCCCGCGAGAAGCTGATTTCCCAGTTCAACCTGCAGAAAGACTCCCTGGAACTGTGGGTGAACGACCAGCGCAAGATGCCGGACACCCTGCATCTGGTGATCAATTACGACAAAACGGACACCACGGGCAAGCTGCAGCCCACGGAAGAGCTGGTGAAGCTGTCGCTGAGCCGGGAAGCCCGGGCCGAACTGATGAAAAAGGAGTCCGACAGCCGCAACCGCAAGCATGAAGACACCATTGCCGTGATGACGGCCAAGGCCGATCCCACCACGGTGGAACAGTACGGCTTTGACATCGAGTTCAAGTACCCCCTGATCGAGGAGGCTTGGGATTCCCTGCGTTTCCGGAGCGTGAACCCCCGCCAGCAGGAAGCCAAAGGCACGGTGAAGGTGATCCGGGACAGCATGAACCTGCGTCATTTCCAGGTGATGCCCACCGAACCCCTCCAGCAGGGCTTCGACTATTTCCTGAAGATTCCCTATCGGAAATTCCGCGATGTGAACGGCTTCTATAACGACAGTACCGAATTGAAGGTGACCCTCCCCAACGACGAAAAACTCAGCTCCATCACCCTGGAACTGAGCGGCGTCAGGAACAAGTACATCGTGGACCTGCTCACCGAAAAACGCGACAAGGTGGTGCGCAGCTTCATCGTGAACAAGAACCAGAACCTGGTGTTCCCCTACCTGAAGGCCGGTACCTACTGCATCCGCATCACCGAGGACAAAAACCGCAATAATATGGTGGATACGGGTGTCCTGCTGGAGCACCGGCAACCCGAAAAGGTGCGTTTCTTCAAGATCGAGGACCAGTTCATGATCAAGGTCCTGGAACGGGCCGAAATGGTTTGGCAGATTAATCTGGAGGAGATGTTCCGATGATGAGAAAGCTGCTTACCCTGGTGGCCGGCCTCATGGCGGCCTGTACGGTTTCCCGGGCCCAGGTGGACCTGGAGGCCGAATTCTTCTCCCTGCCGGACACCGTTTCCAACGCGTATCTGGACAGCCTGTCCATCCAGGTGGTCCGCCCCAACGACTATTGGATGGTGGGCGTCTATGGCGGCATATCCCTCCAGTACGGCTTTTTCAATCCGACCCGCAACACGCAGTGGCTGCCGCAGATGCCGATGTATGGTTTTTCCGTGGTCCGCTATTACACGATGTTCGGGCGCTTTGCCAATATGGGCATGGAATTCGGCGCCCAGATGAATTACGAGGGCTACGAATTCAAGGTGAATAAGGAAACGGGCTACCGGCCCACGGAATCGGGTGCCTACCAGGTCCGGATGCAGGTGCCCGAAGCCTTCTTCCTGTCCCATTTCCACTTCGACATCGGCGAATATTTCAAACTCATGGCCAAGGTGGGCCTGTATGGCGGCTACCGGCTGAATATCAACCGTTTGCTGGACGACTATTATGCTGAGGATACCAAGTATCAGCAGTATGAGCACGCCTTCCGGGACTACGACAAGCGCTGGACCTACGGCGTCCAGGGCGGAGTGGGAATGGCGCTGATGTTCAATCCCTTCGAATTCCACCTGACGGCACAGATCAAGTGGGGCTGGGAGTCCTTCTGGAAGCCGGACTATGCCAGTCCGTATTATTACCGTTTCGGCTATCCCCTGGACGCTGCGGTTACCTTCGGCGTGTATTATCAGCTAACGCCGCGTTACGGCCATACCCACGCCCAACTCAAGAAACTGGCCCGCCAGATGGTGGAGCAGCAGCAGAACGAATAAAGCATGAAAGCAGTCCTGAATACCCTGACCGTACCCGTTGGCGGGACGGTACTGATCGGAAGCGGCCACCCCATTGTGGTCCAGACGATGTGCAATACCCGTACGGCCGATGTCGATGCCACCGTTGCCCAGTGCCGTCGTCTGGCGGCCGCAGGCGCCCAGCTCATCCGCATCACGGTGCCTTCGATGTCCGACGTGGCGGCCCTGGCGGAAATCCGCCGCCGTCTGCGTGAACAGGAGGGCATCCAGACGCCGCTGGTGGCCGATATCCACTTTTCGGCCGATATTGCCAAGGCTGTGGTGCCGGTGGTGGAAAAGATCCGCATCAACCCCGGAAACTTCCATCCCGACCATCAGCGCGCCCGGGAGCTGTTCGGCGAATTCCTGGCCCTCTGCAAGCAGTATGACCGGACCATCCGGATCGGCCTGAACCACGGCTCCCTGGGCAAGTATATCGTGGAGCAATACGGCAATACGCCGCAGGCCATGGCCCTGGCTGCGATGGAATGGATCCAGATGTGTATCGATGCCGATTTTTACCGGGTGGTGGTATCGCTGAAGGCCTCCAATACCGTGGTGATGGTGCAGGCCTACCGCGAACTGGCCCGCCTGATGCAGGAAAAGGGCGTCGTCTTCCCCCTGCACGTGGGCGTGACCGAAGCCGGAAACGGCGACAGCGGCCGCATCAAGAGCTGCGTAGCTATTTCCACGCTGCTGGAAGAAGGCATCGGCAATACCATCCGGGTTTCCCTGACCGAAGACCCGGCCAACGAACTGCCTGTGGCCCAGTATCTGGCCGACCGCTATGCGGAAACCCCGGTCGAATCAACGGTATCCGTAGATGACAGGCAGCTTGGCATCCTCAAGGCCGCCTGCGACTGGGGGGCTCCCCTGCTGAATCATGAGGTGGACGACATTCCGCTGGAGGATGCCTACCTGAAGGATGAAATCCTGCAGGCCTGCCGCCGGAAGTTCTACAAGCCCGAATACATCGCCTGCCCCGGTTGCGGCCGCACGCTATACGACCTGGAGCGCACCTTCAATACTGTCAAGGAACGCACCGCCCATTTCCAGAACGTGGTGATTGCCGTGATGGGTTGCATCGTGAACGGGCCCGGAGAGATGGCCGACGCCGACTACGGCTATGTGGGCGAAGGCTTCGGCAAGGTGACCCTGTACAAAGGAAAAAGCCCCGTCCTGCGGCATATACCCGAAAACGAGGCTGTAGATAAGCTGGTGGAACTGATCGAAGCGGATACGCGCTAATCGCTATTCCGGCAGGACCGCGAGGACACTCTCCACGGCGCGGACCTTATCGCCAAGCTTTACTTTGATTTCGGCTTCCAGCGGGACGAACATGTCGATGCGGGAGCCGAATTTGATGACGCCGCACTGCTCTCCGCGGTATTCGATTTTCCCGGGTTCCGAGTAACAGACGATCCGGCGGGCAAAAGTGCCGGCAATCTGCTTGAAAAACACCTCTCCGTGCTCGTTCTGCATGCAGGACGAGGAGTGTTCGTTCAGTTCGGAGGACTTGGGATGGAAGGCCAGGAGGTAGCGGCCGGGATGATACTTATAATAGGTAATGTTCCCGTTCAGGGGCCAGAAGTTGCAGTGGACGTCGAAGAAATCCATATAGACGGAAATCTGCATGCACTCCCGCTTCAGGTACTCCTTCTCGAACACTTTATCCACGATGACCACCTTGCCGTCGGCCACGGAGGTGACCAGGCGCATGTTTTCCGGATCGGGGGTATTGCGGTTGGGCACCCGGAAGAACCAGGTGATAAAGATCATAAACACGACCAGTACGAAACTGATGGGGAGGCTCACCCACAGGCTTTGGAAAAAGTGCGCCACCAGGAAGATGAGCACGGAGCAGATGAGCCAACTAAACAGGATGGTCCCGTAGGAGTCCCGGTCTATTTTAATCCAGTTCTTCATAGCAGGTCGAATAATATCAGGTAAACGGAGGCGGCCGGAATGGCGAAGAGCGCGCTGTCAAAGCGGTCCAGCAGGCCACCGTGCCCCGGAATGATGTGGCTGGAGTCCTTGATGTCAAAGGCGCGTTTCCACAGGGATTCAAAGAGGTCTCCGGCAACGCCCACTACGCCCATGATGCCGGCAACGATGAGGCTATGCACCAGGGAGAAGCCAAACAGGCCCGTGAAATGCAGGATGGCACCGGCCACCATGGCCATGAAAACGCCGCCCCAGAAGCCGGCCCAGGATTTCTTGGGAGAGATGGCCGGACAGAGCTTTTTCCCGCCTTTCTGCCCAAAAAGCATCCCGAAGCAGTAGGCACCGGTATCCGAGGACCAGATGATGATAAAGAAGGCCACAAGTAGCGTTCCGCTGAACACCCCGTCCTGGAAGACCAACAGGTTGGACAGCGCGATGGGGACCGCGATATACAGCAGCCCGGCGTACAGGAATGCGGCTTTCGGAAAGTCCTGATGGTCCTTTTCAAAGATAAAGGACGAGGACAGGACAACCACAAGGACCAGCAGCAGTCCCAGCCATTTCCACGAGAGGCCGTATCCGACCACCAGGAAAACGCCCAGAAATGCCAGGGTACCGGTGCAGATGGCCAGCCACTGTTGCCTTTTCATCTGCGCTCCCAGCGTCATCTTATAGAACTCCCAGAGCATGCCGGCGCAGATGAAGCCCAGGAGGGCGGCGAACAGATAGGCATGAAAAAGGAGCCCCCCCAGCATGACTGCCAGGAAAAGGACTCCGAATATGGTGCGTTTTACGGTTCCGTTCATACCGTCTCGGCTGCTTGATCTTCTTGGATGAACTGATCCTCGACCGCCGGCTTGGCCTTGGGTCCCAGGATCCTTTCGATATCTTCTGCAAAGATAACTTCTTTTTCCAAAAGCAAGGCACCCAGCTGCATAAATCCCTCTTTATTCTGGTCGATAAGGGAACGGGTTCGGTCGTGGACCTGCTTTACGAGGTCTTTGACCTCCTGGTCCATCAGTTCGGCCGTTTTCTCGGAATAGGGCTTCACCAGGTTATAGCCGCGGGCTCCGGTGGAATCATAAAAGCTCAGGGCTCCCACTTTCTCGCTCATGCCATAATACTGGACCATGGCGTAGGCCATTCCGGTCAGGCGTTCCAGGTCGTTCAACGCGCCCGTGGACGGCTCTCCGTTCAGGATTTCCTCGGCCACGCGGCCGCCGATCAGCACGCTCATCCGATCCAGCATGATGGAGCGGGACCAGTTCTTCCGTTCCTCGGGCAGGCTCCAGGTCAGGCCCAGGGCATTGCCTCTGGGGATGATGCTCACCTTAAATACCGGATCGGCGTACGGGAGCAGCCAGCCCACCAGGGCGTGACCGGCCTCATGATAGGCCGTAGTGCGTTTTTCGGCCGGCGTCATAATGGTGTTGGCCTTCCGTTCCAGGCCGCCGATGATGCGGTCCACCGCATCCAGGAAATCCTGCTGCATCACGGCCTTGTGGTCCCGGCGGGCGGCGGTCAGGGCCGCCTCGTTGCAGACATTGGCGATATCGGCACCGGAGAATCCGGGCGTATGTTTGGCCATGAACTCCACATTGAAGTCTTCCCCCAGTTTGATGTCCCGCAGGTGCACCTTGAAGATTTCCTCGCGTTCCTTAAGCTCGGGCAGTTCCACGTGAATCTGACGGTCGAAACGCCCGGCGCGCATGAGGGCCTGGTCCAGGATATCGGAACGGTTGGTGGCGGCCAGCACAATGACACCGCTGTTGGTGCCGAAGCCGTCCATCTCCGTAAGGAGCTGATTCAGCGTATTTTCGCGTTCGTCGTTGGAAGAGAAGCCGCCGTTCTTGGCGCGGGCGCGGCCCACGGCGTCAATCTCGTCGATGAAGACGATGCAGGGGGCTTTCTCCTTGGCCTGGCGGAAGAGGTCGCGTACGCGGGAAGCACCCACGCCTACGAACATTTCCACGAAATCGGAGCCGGAAATGGAGAAGAACGGCACGTTGGCCTCCCCTGCCACGGCTTTGGCCAGCAGGGTCTTACCCGTTCCGGGAGGGCCCACCAACAGGGCGCCCTTCGGGATTTTACCGCCCAGGGTGGTGTATTTCTGAGGGTTCTTGAGGAAATCCACAATCTCCATCACCTCTTCCTTGGCGCCATACAGTCCGGCGACGTCCTTGAAGGTAATCTTCACATCGCCCTTTTCGGCCTCGCGGGCTGTGGAACGGCCGGTATTGAAGGGATTGAAGCCTCCGCCGCCCGGGCCACCGGCTCCGCGGTTCATTCCCCGGAACATCAGGACCCAGAACACGATCAGAATCAGCAGGGGCAGGGTCATCTGCAGAATCTCCATCCAGATGCGCTCCTCGTTGCGGATCACCACCTTGAACTGCTCAACGGGCGTCAGCTCCGCATTCAACTGCTCAAAGCTCTTCTCCGGGTCGAACTTGGTGGAAACCAGGAAATAGAAATGCGGGGCGCGACGCGGCGGCGTGCCACCCTGGAACTTGTCGGCATATTTGGCCAGGCGTTCGGGACGGATCTTTACTTCGCCTTTGAAATCGTTCCGGATAAAGTCGATCTCCGCGACGTCTCCGCTGCGGATCATGGACTGGACGTCCCCCCATTCCACTTTTTCGGGTTCGGACGCGTGCTGGTTGCTGTACAGCATATACCCCATTCCCACCAGGATCAGGATATAGAACCAGGACAGGTTTCCGACCATCTTGAAGCCTCCCGGCTTCCGGTCTCTCTTATTGTCAGCCATTTAGTCTTCCTTTTTTGTCTTACTGACCTTGCGCTCCTTGTACTCCTTGCGCGGGACATCGGCCCAAAGGTCCTCCAGGCGATAGAAATCGCGGTATTCCTTCAGGAAAATGTGCACGACGATGTGGCCGTAATCCTGGATGATCCAGAAATTGTTGCCCTCGCCCTGCGAACGGTACAGCGTATGTCCCTCCTCTTTCATCTTTTCGGCGATGTTGTCCGCGATGGCGCCCACCTGGGTGGTGTTGGAACCGTCACAGACCACGAAAAAGTCCGTAATGGCGCCGTCTATCTTGCGCAAATCCAGCGAAACGACATCTTGTCCTTTCTTGTCGATGATGGCATCGGCAATGAGCCGAAGGTCATGTGTTATCATAGTTTGAATGCTTGTTTTCTATCTTACAAAGATAAACAAAAAAAAGGCCATTGCCAAGAGGCAACGGCGCTTCTGACAATTTGTCATATTTACTGCAATTTCAGGGGATTGCGCTTCAGATAGGTGATCACCTGCGCGATTTCCTTATAGAAGGGCGTGTCTTCCTGGATGGTGGGCTGGATGGCCCGGATGGCCTCGTAGGTCCGGCGGGACGTCTCGCAGAGTTTATCCTTGATCCCCAGGCAATCCGTGGCCTGCGCCAAGGCGATAAAGTGAATGCCCATCACCTGGAAGCTGTTTTCTACCACCTGGCGGCACAGGAGGGCGCTGTTGGTGCCCATCGACACGATATCCTGATTGTCGTTGTTGTTGGGGATGCTGTGCACGTAGTTGGGCATGGCCAGGGTCTGGCATTCGGCCGTGGTGGACGTGGCCGTGAACTGGCAGGCCTGCATCCCATAGTTCAGCCCCAGGACGCCGGTGTTCAGGAAGGGCGGCAGGATACCGTTGATTCGATCGTGGAACAAGTAGTTCATCTGCCTTTCCATCAGCATGGTAAGCCTTACCAATGCAATCTTTACTTTATCTGCTTCCAAAGAGATGTAGTCCCCGTGGAAATTGCCGCCGTGATACACGTACTGCGTGTCCGGATCCACGATGGGATTGTCGCAGGCGCTGTTTATCTCGTCCTCCAGGATTTCCCGGGTATCGGCAAGGGTATCATAGACCGGACCCAGGATCTGGGGTGTGCAACGAAGGGAATAATAGGCCTGCACCTTCTTTTCGAATACCTTTTCTTTGTGTTCGCCGCGGTACAGTTCCACCTCCCGTTTGGACAGGCACTGGGACGATGCGGCCAGCTCGCGCATCCTCCGCGCGATGACCTGCTGCCCCGGATGACGGCGGCATTCGTTCAGGGGCTCGGCCATGAAATCGTCGTAGGAACCGGCGATTTCGTTCATCCAGACCGATGCCAGGGTGGCCCAGTCCAGCAGGCGGGCGGCCTGGAACTGGTTCACCAGCGAAATGCCCGTCATTACGGACGTGCCGTTGGTGGCCGACAGGCCCTCGCGGATATGGATGTCCATGGGCTTGAGACCGCATTCGGCCAGGACTTCGGCGCTGGGACGCCACTCGCCTTTATAATGCACCTCCCCCTCCCCGATCAGGGCCAGGGCGATGTGCGCCAGTTGCACCAGGTCTCCGCTGGCACCCACGCTGCCGTGGCGCGGAATGAAGGGATAGATGCCGCGGTTGACAAATTCGGTGAGCAGGAGCACCACTTCCGGATGGACACCGGATTTTCCCTGCAGGAAGGTGCCGATACGGGCCACCATCGCCGCTTTCACCGAGGCATCGCCCAGCGGACGGCCGGCGCCGGTGGAATGGCTGCGGATGATGTTGTATTGCAGGTCTTTGAGGTACTGGTCCTCCACGCGCCACTGCGCCATGGGACCGAAACCGGTATTGATGCCGTAAATGACTTTATTTTGATGGAATTCCTGAAGGAAGTTGTAGCAGCGCTTGACTTCCGAGAGGGCCTCCGGAGATAGGACCAATTTCTTGCCGAAGAACACGACATCTTCGGCCTGGGCCAGGGTAATATGCTTCATTTCATCGAAATTAGGATGCGAATTTACGCAGAATCCCTCAAATGTCCTAACCGGGCTTTCATTTTTCGACGATTGTTACTAAATTTACACAATTTCTTAAGGCTCTCTAATTATGGATTCTGCATCTGTTCTTCGCATTTTCAAGGAAATTACCCGCATCCCGCGGGAGTCGGGTCACGAAGCCCCCATTACTGCCTGGCTGCAGGAATATGCCCAGAAGCTGGGACTTCCCTGCAAAGTGGACAAGACCGGCAATGTGCTCATTACCAAGCCGGCATCGCCCGGAAAGGAAAACGTGCCCACGCTGGTGCTCCAGGCCCATCAGGATATGGTCTGCGAGAAAAAGGCCGGCTTCGATTTCGATTTTCGCACCCAGCCCATCCCTTATGAGATCGAAGACGGCTGGATGATTGCCAAGAACACCACCCTGGGGGCCGATGACGGCATCGGTATCGCCGCCTGCCTGGCCCTGCTGGAAAGCCAGCAGCCGATGGGCCGCCTGGAATGCCTGTTCACCATCTCGGAAGAGACCGGCATGGACGGCGCCTTTGCCCTGGAAGCCGGCTTCTTCGAAGGAAAAACCCTCATTAACCTGGATTCCGAAGACGAAGGACAGCTGTTCGTGGGCTGCGCCGGTGGCCTGGATACGACGGCCACCTTCGACTTCCAGCGCGAACCCCTGCGGAAAGGATATAAAGTACTGCGGATCACCGTGGACGGGGCTCAGGGCGGTCACAGCGGAGACGATATCAATAAGGAACGCGCCAATGCCCTGCGGCAGCTGGTCCGCTTCCTGTTCACCGAACTGCAGTACGATTTCCAGTTGATCACCCTGGAAGGCGGTAACAAGCCCAACGCCATTTGCCGGGAGGCCCATGCCCTGATTGCCGTTCCTGCCGACGAAGTGCAGGATATGCAGGAGGATGTAAAGGCCTTCAGCGCCATTCTACAGGCCGAATTCGCCGCTAGCGATCCCCAGGTGGAAGCCCGCTGCGAAGCCGCTACGGCCGATGTCTCCCCCATCGCGGAAGGCGATGCCGCCAATATCATCGCCACCTTGCTGGCTTGCCCGCACGGCGTGGAAAAGATGTCTGTGGATATCCCGGGCCTGGTGGAGACGTCCACCAACTTGGCTGCTGTCCGGATTAACGGCGATCAGCTGAAAGTGATTACCAACCAGCGCAGTTCCGTGGTTTCCGAGCTGCACGCCCTGGCCGAACGGGTGGAAGCCGCCTTCTTCCTGGGCTCCTTCGACGTGGAGCACCACGGGGAGTATCCCGGCTGGAAGCCCAATCTCAAATCCCATATCCTGGAAGTGAGCGTTGCTTCCTACAAGAAGCTGTTCAAGACCGATCCGTTGGTGTTGGCCATCCATGCCGGCCTGGAATGCGGCCTGTTCCTGGAGAAATTCCCGGACCTGGATATGATTTCCTTCGGACCCACCCTCCGCGGCGTCCACGCGCCCGGTGAAAAGCTGGAACTGGCCTCCCTGGACAAGTTCGTGGCCCATCTGAACGATATAGTGACTCACTTCGAATGAAAACGCTCATAGCCCCTTCCATGCTGTCGGCGGATTTTCTGCATCTGGAAAAAGATGTGGAAATGGTGAACCAGTATGCCGATCTGTTCCATCTGGACATTATGGACGGCAGTTTCGTGCCGAATATCTCCTTCGGCTTTCCCGTGGTGGAAGCCATTGCCGCCAAGGCGCGTAAGCCGCTGGACGTGCACCTGATGATTGTCCATCCGGAGCGCTATGTGGAGCGTTTCGCCAAGGCTGGGGCAGCCCTGATCAGTTTCCATTACGAAGCCGCCCTGGAGCAGTCCGGGGCCGTTATCGACCAGATTCACAGTTTCGGCGTCAAGGCTGGTATCGTCATCAATCCCGACTGCCCGGTGCAAAAGATCTTTCCGTACCTGGATCAGGTGGATTTTGTGCTGATTATGAGTGTTTTTGCCGGTTTTGGCGGGCAGAAATTCATTCCGGAAAGCCTGGAACGGATCCGGACCGTCCGGCAGGAGCTGGATCAGCGGGGCCGCAGGGATGTTCCCATCGAGGTGGACGGCGGCATCGGCCCGGATACGGCCGCCGAAGTCAAGCAGGCCGGCGCTTCCATGCTGGTAGCCGGCAGCGCTGTTTTCAAGGCTGCCGATCCTAAAGAAATAATTGCTGCGTTACGGAAATAAGGTGGCGCGCTAGGCTTCGACCGGCACCACAATCATGCTTTCGATGTCTTCCACCCACTGGCGGAAGAGTTTGTCCGTGGACATCAGGTCCTGTACGGTGGAACAGGCGTGCAGCACCGTGGCGTGGTCTTTTCCGCCCAGTTCCGCACCGATGGTGGACAGGGAACAGTTGGCGATCAGGTTCCGGCACTCGTACATGGCAATCTGACGGGCCTGTACGATCTGGCGCTTGCGGGTTTTGGAGAGCAGCATGTCGCGCGTAATGTTGAAGTACTCGCAGACGGTCTGCACAATCATCTCCAGGCTTACGTCGCTGCTTTGCTCCCCTACGATCTTGCCGGTTACGCTCTGGGCCAGTTCCACGTCGATGTTGCGGTGCCCCAGGGTGGCATAGGCCAGCAGGGAGGTCAGCGTGCCCTCCAGTTCCCGGAAATTGGTCTTGATGCGCGAAGCCAGGTAGGACAGCACTTCGTCGTCCAGGGAGACGCCTTCACGACGGGCGCGGGAGCGGAGCATCTGCAGGCGGGTTTCATAGTCCGGACGGGTCAGTTCCACGGACAGGCCCCATTTGAAACGGGAAAGGAGCCTTTCCTCGAAGTTCTGCAGGTCCACGGGCGCGCGGTCGCTGGTGAAAATGAGTTGTTTCCCGTTCTGGTGCAGGTGGTTGAACACATTGAAGAAGGTGTTCTGCGATCCCTGGCCGATCAGGTCCTGGATATCGTCCACGATGAGCACGTCGATGCGCTGATAGAAGGCGATGAAATCCACGATGCGATTGCCCTTTACGGCATCCATGTACTGGGTTTTGAACTCATTCCCCGTTACATACAACACCACTTTGTCCTGGAAACGCTCCTTGATGTCAATGCCGATGGCCTGGGCGATGTGGGTTTTTCCCAAACCGGGACCGCCAAAGAGGAACAAGGGATTGAAGGGCGTATTTCCCGGCGACAGCGAAATGCTGGATCCGGCGCTGACTCCCAGTTTGTTACAGTCCCCTTGCACCAGGTTGGCAAAACTGTAAATCGGGTTCAGGCGCGGATTGATTTTTACGCGCTGCACGCCCGGGAATACAAAGGGGCTGGGGCTGCCCATGGGCTGATAGCTGATGGGCACGGAAACGGGATTGTTGGTGGGCGATGCCGTTTGTGATGCAGGAAGCACCATGCCTTCCCGGTTTTGCACCGGACGAACCAAATAAAAGAGCTGGGCATCGGCCCCGATGGCACGACGGATGGTCAGGCGCAGAAGATCCTTGTAGGCATCCTCTATATATTCACGGAAAAAGTCCGAGGGAACTTCCACCGTAAGTGCCGAACCGTTCAGCGATACCGGACGGATGAGTTTGAACCAGGTATTGAACTGTTGCGGATCAATGTTATTCGCAATGATCTGCAGACAGTTTTTCCATACCGCAATATGTCTTTCCTGGTCGGTCATCCGGGGGAAAAGGTTACAAAAAATGATGTGTTGTTGTTAGCTTCGGATGCAAAGATGGGGGAAAAATTTTTCATAAAAAATCGCAATTGCTATTGCATTTAAAATTTTTTATTTCTAAATTCTTCCCTGAAGCTACAATTTTTCAGAATTTATAAAAAGCCTGAAAATAAGTCAGTTATAACACCGAAATTCCCCTTCTTTACGGATATGCCGTATTTGTACTTTGGAATAATTCCAATTTATCGATTTGCGGAATAATCCCTGTCACATAGGCGTATAGCGGGGAAAAATCAGCGAACGGGAGCCGTCGCTCCATTCTCCACTTTGACTAGATAACTGTCCGGAAATTTATACTGGACCGTGGGGTAATTTTTCTTGACTTCGCGGAGATTCTTATCGGTGGCGATAATATACTTGTTCAACTTGCCGGCTTTTACCAGATAAGGCTTGTATCCCTGGAAAAAAGGATCCTTTGGATCCATTTCCTTGGTGGTGGCCAGAATCTGGACTCCGAAGAAGGGTTCTTCCAGCTCAGCAGGCGTTTCTTCGGCCTTCGGGGCTGTTTCTTCGGCTTTTGGAGTTTCCGCTACCTTCGGCGTTTCAGGGGCTGCAGCAGGCTGCGGCTGGGCTTCCTGCGGCTTTTGAGGCTGCTGGGCAGCTTCCGGTGCGCCGCCTACGCGCATGGAACCGTCGTATTTTTCTTTAAAGGAGCAGAAAGCGCGATAAATGTTTTCCGCGATGCCGTCTCTCCCCTCTTCCGTGCGCATGACGGCCAGGTCGTCCGGATTGGTAATAAAGCCCACCTCGATGAGGACGGAGGGCATGGCCGTGCGCCAAAGCACCCAGAACGGGTCCTGGGATACGCCCCGGTTGGTTTTGATGGGCGCCGTTCCCATGGCATTGGCCACTTCTTCGGCGAAGGAGAGGCTGGCGCTCAGGTGGGCGTTCTGCATCAGGTTGAAGATGATGGAAGACTGCGGATCATTGGGGTCGAAGCCCTGATAGGTGGTCCGGTAATTGTCCTCCAGCGTAATCACGGAGTTTTCGCGTTTCACCAGGTCCAAATTCTTGGAATAGAGGTCGTTCCCCTGCTTTTTGGACTGTCCCAGGCAGTGAATGGAATAGCCGTTGGCGGTGGTTCCCTTGTCCACGGCATTCACGTGGATGGAGATGAACAGGTTGGCATTGGCCTTGTTGGCGATGACGGCCCGGTTTTCCAGTTCCACGAAGCGGTCGTCGCTGCGGGTCATAATCACTTTTACATCGGAATAACCGTCAGTAATCTTTTGGGCCAGGCGCTTGCCGACATCCAGCACGATGGTTTTTTCGTAGGTTTTCTGGTCCTTGCTCACGCAGCCGGGGTCCTTTCCGCCGTGACCGGGATCGATCACCACCGTCCGAAGCTGCATTCCCTCCTTCTGTGCAGCCGCGGGCACGGGGATTGCAAAGAGTACCAGCGCGATAGCTATGATCAGGTGGCAGCAGTACAGCTTCATAACGGTCGGGTTTTGAAAATTATGGAATAAGTAGTATTTTTGTACCTTATATTTTGCACAAATTTAGCAAAAAATAACGAATGGCAAGGAAGTTTTTGCAATATCTGCTGCTGGCGGCCCTCCTGGTCACCGGTTTTGGCGCATCCGCGCAGAGCCGGAGGGGGCGTGCGCTGCCGGATTCGCTCTTGCAAGCTTCCCTTTCCGACCCTGATTCTGCGCGCCATTCCACCGTCTTCCTATCCGATTCCCTGCAGCGGGCCGATTCCATCCAGGCCGCCCGGCGGGATTCCCTGGACCTGCTGCACAAGAGCTCGCTGGAGCGTCCTGCTTTCACCACCGCCAAGGACTCCATCATCTCCGATTTCAGCAATGGACGGCGGATGATTTACTATTATGGCGGCGCCACGGTGACGTACCAGAATATGAAACTGACGGCCGACTACATCGAATACGATATGCTGGCCAATACGGTGTTCGCTCGGGGCCGGAAGGATCCCGCCACGGGCGAAATGACCGGCCTTCCGGAAATGACCGAGAGCGGCCAGACCTATAAGATGGACGAGCTCCGCTACAATTTCACCACCTCGAAGGCCCGGATCACCAACATGATCACCAAGGAGGCCGAAGGCCTGCTGCAGGGAAAGCGGATCAAGATGATGCCCGACAAATCCATCAATATGGAAGACGGTGTCTATACGGTCTGCGACCTGGAACACCCGCACTACTACCTGAAGCTGAGCATGGCCAAGGTAATCACCAAACCCTCGCAGAAAACCGTTTTCGGCCCTGCCTGGCCCGTGATCGCCGATGTTCCCGCCCCCCTCATTCTCCCCTTCGGCTTCGTGCCTAAAAAGCCCTCCAGGGCCACCGGTCTGCTGATGCCGACCTTCGGTGAAGAGCAGGCGCGCGGCTTTTTCTTTCGCGATGCGGGTATGTATTTCGTCTTTGGTGATTATTTCGACTTCTCCCTGACCGGCGACTATTACACCCTGGGTTCCTGGGCCGTGGACCTGAACTCCCGCTATAAGGTCAATTACAAGTTCAACGGCTCCCTGTCCTTCTCCTATTCCAACGACCAGACGGGTGAAAAAGGAAGTACGGACTTCGTCCAGTCCCAGAACTTTGGCTTCCGCTGGCAGCATTCCCAGGACTCCAAAGCCCATCCGGGAACCTCGTTCAGCGCATCGGTGAACTTCTCCAGCCCGTCCAACAGCAAGTATAATTCCCGATCGGTCCAGGAAGCCCAGCAAAATCAGGTGAACTCCTCCATCTCCTATTCCCATAACTGGAACGGAAAGTTCAACCTGAGCGTGAATGCTCTGCACAACCAGAATTCCCGCGACTCCAGCTATTCCTTCACCCTGCCCAATATCACCTTCTCCGTGACGCGTTTCTACCCCTTCAAACAGAAAGAGCGCGTGGGCAAGGAGAAATTCTATGAGAAGATTTCCTTCGGCTATTCCACCTCCCTGCAGAACCGCGTCAGTTTCAAGCTGCGGGAACTGCAGGACTTCGTGATGGACGGAGACCAGTATGTGACGGCCGTGGATGCCAACGGAAATCCCTACCGTGTGAAAGAGGTGGGCGATTCCCTGGGCGTGAAGGCCCTGCAGCGCCTGACCAACGGTATGACGCATTCCTTCCAGATCGGTCTGCCCAACTTTACCCTGCTCAAGTATATTAATGTTACGCCCAGCATCAGCTACGGCATGAACTGGATGTTCTCCAAAGGCAGCCAGTCGCTGGTTCCGGAGGTGGATGCCGAGGGTAATCCCGTAATCGTGAAGGATAAGGAAGGGAACGAAGTTATTGCTCAGAAGGTGGAGACGGACCCCGGAACGGCATTCAACGGCTTCGGGATGACGCACACCTATTCTGGCAGCATGTCGCTTTCCACGCGTATCTACGGCATGTTCAACTTCGGCAAGCACCGGAAGGTGCAGGCCATCCGGCATGTCATTACGCCTTCCATGTCCTTGAGTTTCAGTCCCGAAAAGGGTACCGCTTTCAATGGTTGGCGAACGCTGGATCCGTATTATGACAAAAAGGGAACCTATCACGCGGAGACCTGGTACAACATCTACAGCCTGTCCGGTAACCATAACACCGCTTCCCCGCCCGGACGCGGCAAGAGCGCCACGATGTCGCTCTCGTTCGGTAACAACCTGGAAGCCAAGGTCCGGGATACGCGCGACACCACGGGTACGGGCTCCAAGAAGGTAAAGATTCTGGATCAGCTCACCATCAATACCAGTTACAACTTCCTGGCGGACTCCCTCCGGATGCAGAACATCGGTATCTCCGCCTCCACCAACCTCTTCGGTAAGGTGAATGTGAGCGGTAACTTGAACTTCGACCCTTATGCCATCAATGAAAAGGGTCAGAAAATCAATAAGTTCAACATTGTCAAGACCGGTATTCCCGCCCGTCTGACCAATGCTTCCCTGTCGGCTTCCTTCTCCCTGAACGGAAAGGGCCATATCGACGGGAACGACGGTACCAAGTCGGGAAAGGGCGGCGGATCGTCGGATGCCAATTCTTACCAGCGGATTTACTATCATCCCGTTACTGGTGAATATATTCCTGGCGGATACGTCTATTATATGAATCCGACGGCCCCCTGGTCCATCAATGTGAGCTATTCGTTCAACTATTCCAAGAGTTATACGTTCCAGAATACGACCCAGGAATTGGTGACCAACCGGAAATTCACGCAAACCATCAACCTCAGCGGTAACCTCAAGCTGACGCCGCGTATGAGCATCCAGGCCACTTCCGGCTTCGACCTGATGGCGATGCGCTTCACCACCACCCAGTTCAGTGCCACGTACGACCTGCACTGCTTCAACATTGCCGTATCCTGGGTGCCGATGGGTCAGTGGAAGAGCTACAGCTTCCGCATTGCAGCCAACGCCTCGGCCCTGGCCGATCTGCTGCGCTTCAAGAAGAGCGATTCCTACATGGATAATATGCTGCAATAACTATGTCATTGCAGCAATCCCTCCCGGGAGGGACTTCCAGCTTCGCCAATTACTGCTTTCCCGTTGATTTTTTTGATGGAACCGAGAATTTTTGTATCTTTGCAATGGTTTTCCGTTCGGGAAACCTTCTATACTGAAATAATCATTTCAATTTATGCCCCATAGCCTTTTAGAATTGAATGCGATGAGTGAAGAGCAGCTCCGAGGCATCGCTGAATCATTAAACATCAAAGGAGCCAAGAAAATGGACCGGGCCGCGCTCGGATTCGCCATTTTAGACCAGCAGGCCGTGATTGAATCGCAGAAGCCTGTTACCGAAAAACCCAAGAAAAAGCCGGGTCGTCCGAAGAAGGCCCCGGAGGCCCAGGCTCAGAACCAGCCGCAGGCTCAACCCGAACAAAGCCCAGCCGCCCCTGTAGCCCCTGAAAAGCCGGGCCGCAAGAAAGGCAAGAAGGCCGACGCTCCTGCCGCCAAAGAGCAGGAAGCCGCCGCGCCAGTAGCATCGACCCCCGCCCCCGCTGAAAAGCCCGCTGAAGGGAAAAAGCGGGGCCGTAAGGCCAAAAAGAGCCAGGAGGAAGCTCCCGCTGCCGCTGAAAAGCCGGCAGTTGCCGCCCCTGCGGAAGCATCGGCCCCTGAAAAAGCCATGGAAGTGGACGAAAAGGCCTTTATCCATAATCTTTTCGACGATTTGAAGGACGATGCCGCCCAGAAGGAAGAACAGGCGCAGCATCAGCCCCGTCAGCAGAAACAGCAGCAACAACAAGCCAAACAGCAACAACAACAGCAGCAGCCCAAGCCCCAGAAGCAGCCCCAGATTGAATTCGAAGGCTCCGTGGAGGCTACCGGCGTGCTGGAGATTATGCCCGATGGCTACGGTTTCCTGCGCTCCAGCGATTACAATTATCTGAATTCCCCGGACGACATCTACGTTTCCCAGCAGCAGATCAAGCAGAATGCCCTGAAAAACGGCGATACCGTCACCGGTGAGATCCGTCCTCCGCGCGAAGGCGACAAGTACTTCCCGCTGGTGAAGATCAAGTTCATCAACGGCCGTACGCCCGAATTCGTCCGCGACCGCGTGCCCTTCGACTTCCTGACGCCCCTCTTCCCTACCGAGAAATTCAATCTCCTGGGCCACGGGCATGAAAAGGACCAGAGCATCCGCATCGTGGATATGTTTACCCCCATCGGCAAGGGTCAGCGCGGCCTCATCGTGGCACAGCCCAAAACCGGTAAGACGATGCTGCTGAAGGCCATTGCCAACGCCATCGCCGACAATCACCCGGAGGTCTATGAAATTATCCTGCTGGTGGACGAACGCCCGGAGGAAGTGACGGACATGCAGCGCAGCGTCAAGGCTGAGGTTGTGGCTTCCACCTTCGATGAACCGGCCGAACACCACGTAAAAGTGGCCAATATGGTCCTGGACAAGGCCCGCAGGCTGGTCGAATGCGGCCACGACGTCGTGATTCTGCTGGATTCCATTACCCGCCTGGCCCGTGCCTACAACACCGTGCAGCCTGCTTCCGGTAAGGTTCTCACCGGTGGTGTGGATGCCAACGCCCTGCAGAAGCCCAAGCGTTTCTTCGGCGCGGCCCGTAATATCGAAGGAGGCGGCTCCCTGACCATTCTGGCTACGGCCCTTACCGAGACCGGCTCCAAGATGGACGATGTGATCTTCGAGGAATTCAAGGGAACCGGCAACATGGAACTGCAGCTGGACCGCAACCTGTCCAACAAGCGCATCTTCCCGGCCGTGAACCTGGTGCTCTCCAGCACGCGTCGTGACGACCTCCTCTACGATCCGTACACCAACAACCGCATCTGGATCCTGCGCAAGCTGCTTTCCGATATGAACCCTGTGGAGGCCATGACCTGGATGCTGCAGCATATGGATGAGTTCAAGACCAATAAGGACCTCATCGACAATATGTCCAAGTTCGGCAGGTATGACTAATCTCTACCAGGACACCATCGTTGCTCCGGCCACCACCCCTGGGACCGGAGCAATTTCTATTGTACGCCTCAGCGGACCAGAGGTCTTCCGAATTGTTGACGCAGTGGTTCAATTGCGTTCCGGAAGTATTTCTGATTCAGAAGGCTATACCATTCATTTCGGTAAAGTACTTGTCCACGGCTCTTTGCTGGACGAGGTCCTGGTTTCCGTCTTCCGCACCCCGCATAGTTACACGGGTGAAGACGCCGTGGAGATTTCCACGCATGCGTCGTCCTATATAGTACAGGAGTTGATCCGGCTGCTGATCGAAGCCGGTGCCCGCCTGGCCGAACCGGGAGAATTCACCCGCCGCGCTTTCCTGAATGGAAAGATGGACTTGGCTCAGGCAGAAGCGGTTGCGGATGTTATTTCATCCAATACATTCGCTTCGCACAGGGTGGCGATGAACCAGCTGAAGGGCGGGTTCTCCTCCGAACTGGCGTCCCTTCGCAGCGAACTGCTGGAAATGGCTTCCCTGCTGGAACTGGAATTGGACTTCTCGGAGGAAGATGTGGAGTTTGCCGACAGGGAGCGTCTCCTAAGCCTGGTGAAGCGAACAAAGGAACATGTGGACGCCTTGGCTTCTTCCTTCCATCAGGGGAACATGATTAAAACCGGCGTTCCCGTTGCTATCGTCGGTCCGGCCAATGCGGGGAAAAGTACCCTGCTGAATGCCCTTTTGGGAGAGGATCGCGCCATCGTTTCCGAGCAGGCCGGCACCACGCGAGATACCATCGAAGAGCAGCTGAACATCGGCGGAATTCTCTTCCGTTTCATCGATACGGCCGGTCTTCGGGAGACGGATGACGCCGTTGAACGGATTGGAATTGACCGCACTTTTCAGAAGATTTCGCAGGCAGAAATTGTCCTTTTTATGCTTGATGCCTCTGCTGATGAATTCGACCTTATGGAGAATTTGAAGCAGGTGACGCGTCAGGTCAATTTTGTGAATTCGCACCTGGCCATTCTTCTCAATAAGTGCGATTTGGTGGACGAAACCGGGGTTAACAAAAATGTTAGGTTAATAAACAATTTTGTTACAAGCATTAATTATAAAGCAGATATCGTAAAATTATCTGCTAAACAACAATCTGGCATCCGGGAACTGAAAGACTGCTTACTTGGCATCGAAAAGGACCTTATCCCCAATGCGGATTCGACTTTTGTAACAAACGTGCGCCACTACGAAGCGCTGAACCAAGCCTCTTCATCCCTCTCTGCAGTGGCCACTTCCCTCTCCCAAAACATCCCCTCCGACCTGGTGGCCGAAGACCTTCGCCGCGCCCTCTCCAGCATCAACGCCATCCTGGGCACCGACCTCCTGGACCCCGAAGAAATCCTGCATAATATTTTCCGGAATCACTGTATCGGGAAATGACTGATGACTTTTTTATCATTTCTATTTTGCTATTGGCATTTCATTGTTGCAAATAAGTGTTATGAAGAAAACAGAAGGTTCTCAGCAAACAGTACAAGCCAAGTGGAAAATGCTCACATCGTCCACCGAGCTTGTATTTGCGCTATATAATGGGATGCAGAAAGGGGGCGTAGAAAACCCCATGTCAGTTCTGGGAGAGAAAGCCCGTGGACAGGCCTCCCCGCAG
>CACYHZ010000008.1 GCA_902774345.1 uncultured Bacteroidia bacterium
ACGGCGGTGCTCTCCTATCTGGACCAGGAGCGGCGGCTTCGGATTATCAAATACTAAAGCGTATCCTGCTTGAGCTTTTCCACGTACTGGGCAATGCGGTGCAATTGTCCGGGGATGGGAATGCTCTGGGGGCAGTGGGACAGGCATTCGCCGCAGCTGATGCAGTGGTCGGCCTGGCGGACGGTGGCCACGGCCCGGTCGTAACTGACCAGGTAGGCCTTCTTCTTTTTGGCATAATCCTTCTGCTCCCGGCTCTGGGCGTAGGTGCCTTCCGTGACGGAGCGGTTGTAATGCTGGAACACACCGGGAATGTCGATACCCCAGGGGCAGGGCATGCAGTATTTGCAGTCGGTGCAGTTGACCAGCGGGTACTCCATCATCTGGGTGGCCATTTCTTCCAGGAAGTCCAGTTCCTCCTGGGTCAGGGCCTGGAAATGCCCGAAGGTCTTGATGTTGTCCATCAGCGGGTCCATGTTGGTCATCCCGGACAGGGTGCACAGCACGCGCGGGTAGCTGCCGCAGAAGCGGAAGGCCCAGGAGGCGATGCTCTTGTCGGGTTCCCGCTGCTTCATCTGTCGGGCGATGCTTTCGGGCACATTGGCCAGACGGCCGCCCAGCAGGGGCTCCATGATGACGATGGGAATGCCGCGCTTGTCCAGTTCGGCATACAGGTAGTCGGCATTCACGTTCCGGACGCCGTCGGCATGGGTCCAGTCCACGTAGTTCATCTCGATCTGGACGAAGTCCCATACCAGGATGCCGGCGTCGTACTGCTCCATGAAGAAGTCGAACTCGTGCTTGGCGCCATGGAAGGAGAAGCCCAGGTTGCGGATGCGTCCGGCGGCCTTTTCGCCCTGCAGGAACTCCCAGAGGCCGTTTTCGATGTAACGCTTGTTGAAGGCGTCCTTGCCGCCCCGGCCGATGGAATGCAGCAGATAGTAGTCGAAGTAGTCGGTCTGCAACTGTTTGAAGGAGTTGCGGTACATCTGGATGGAACCTTCGGCCGACTGGTCCCCGAAGTTGGACAGTTTGGTGGCGATGAAATAGCTCTCGCGCGGGTGCCGGCTCAGGGCGATGCCCGCCGCCTTTTCGCTCTGCCCCTGCAGGTACACGGGGGAGGTGTCGAAGTAATTGATGCCATGCTCCAGGGCATAGTCCACCATTTCGTTCACGGCCTCCTGGTCGATGATGTCTTTCCCGTCGGCATCCTTCACCATGGGCCAGCGCATGCAGCCAAAGCCGAGGAGCGACACCTCGTCGCCGTTTAACGGATTCTCGCGCATGACCATGCGTTCGGGTCCTTCTTCCGCTACGGCGGTTCCGCTTCCCTTGGGTGCGCAGGCTGCCGCCAGGGCCGCCGCGCCGCTTATCTTGATAAAAGATCTTCTGTCCATAGCCTAGCTGATGTGATTGTTTTTACCGTTCACCGTAATGGCGCTGATGGGCCGCACCGGGCACAGATATTCGCAGGCACCGCAGCCGATGCAGATCTCTTCGGCCACGACGGGGAAACGCTGCCCGCTTTCCGGGTCCGTCACCATGGAAATGGCCCCGGCAGGGCATGCCCTTGCGCATTTTCCGCAGTGGGAGGTTCCGTTGGCAGAGATACACAGCTCTCGGTTCACCCGGGCCGTCCCCACGTGGTACTGTGTTTTTTCTTCCCGCGAGACGGGGACGATGGCCCCGGCGGGGCAAAGCTCCGAGCAGCGGGTGCACTCCGGCCGGCAGAAGCCGCGTTCGAAGGACATCTCGGGCTGCATCAGGTGTTCCAGCTTGCCGGAGGGGCGCAGAACGTTATTCGGGCATTCGGCTACGCACAGCTGACAGGCCGTGCAGCGCCGGTAGAAGTCTTTCACGCTCCTGGACCCGGGAGGCGTGAGGGGTACCTCCCGCTCAGGAGCCTGTTTGGGGAGCACGGCGGCAAAACCGCCGTCCACCTTGGTCACGGCCTGGGCGCGGGCTTCCACGCCCTTCAGCGCCGCCGCTCCCACGGCCACCGCCGTGCCGGCGATGAATGCACGCTTGCCGTGAGACACGCTCGCTTCGCTCGGTGTGACATGATTATTGTTCGGTGCGCCGGAGTCTTTGTCATGCCGAGCCGAAGGCGAGGGCATCCCCCATGCAAAACGGTAGTGCAGCGCACCGAATTTGCAAGAGTCGATACAATTGAAGCAGTCCACGCAGCGGGAATGGTCGATATGCTCGCTGTCTTTGCCAATTTCAATACACTGGGCCTTGCAATGATGCTCGCAGGCCTTGCAGTGCTTGCACTTCTCATGATCTATCATCGGCCGGAAGGCTGCAAAGCGGGACAGGAAACTGAGCGTAGTGCCCACCGGGCAGATGCTGTTGCAATAGCTTCGCCCCCCCTTGACGGCCATCAGGACCACTACTACGAGGGTGAGAACCGCCACCAAAAGGGTGGAAAGCCCCCGCATCCAGACCTCTTTCTCATAGAAAGCGTAACTGCCGGAGCGTTCGGCCAACCAGGCCAGGGCGTTGTTGCCCCACAGGTACAGGGGTTGCAGCAGGGTCTGGACCATACGGCCATAGGCGCTGTAAGGAGCCAGCAGGGCCACGATGACCTGCACCCCGGCGAAGAGGCAGATAACAAACGCTGCCCATACGCCGTAGCGTACCCATTTGTTCTCTTTCCGATAGCGGTAAGGAGCCTTTTTCTTTCGGTTCCATAGATGGGCGACGCCGTCCTGGAAGATGCCCAGGGGGCAGATGACCGAACAATACACCCGGCCGAAGACCAGGGTCAGGAGCACCAGGCTCGCGATGACGGCCACGTTCACGGCCAGCAGGGCTGGGAGGAACTGAACCTTGGCCATCCAGCCCAGGTAGCGGTGCAGGGTGCCGGTGAAATCCAGCAGCAGGAGGGTGATCCCAATCCAGAAGATCCAGGCCAGCGCTACTCTAATCTTTTTTAGCATATGCGGTTATCGATGATGACTATGGCAAAGATAATGAAAAAACTGAAACGAAGGACGGGAAACTGCGTAGGTGATTCTAAAATATTTACTATATTTGCAATCACGCAAAAAACTGAACCGTATGTTACCCAAGGCTAAAGAAATAGTGGACGCCATGTCCGTGAAAATGCAGGATGCCGTTGACTTCCTGGAAGAGGATCTGAAGAACTACCGTGTGGGCAAGGCCTCACCGGCCATTCTGAACCCCGTGATGGTGGATTATTACGGCACGGCCACCCCCCTGAACCAGGTGGCTTCCGTAACCACGCCGGATGCCAAGACCATCGCCATCCAGCCCTGGGAGCGCAATATGATCGCAAAGATCGAAAAAGCCATCCTGGATGCCAACGTGGGCCTGACCCCTTCCAACAACGGTGAAATTATCCGTTGCATGGTGCCCGCCCTCACCGAGGAGCGCCGTAAGGACCTGATCAAGAAAGCCAAGGCCCAGGGCGAAACCACCAAGGTGACCATCCGCAACGCCCGCCGCGACGGCATTGACCTGCTCAAGAAGGCCCAGAAGAACGAGGGTCTGAGCGAGGACGGCGAAAAGGAAGGCGAGGAAGAACTCCAGAAAATCACCGACAAGTGGGTGAAGAAGGTGGACGAGGTCATCGCCGCCAAGGAGAAAGACATCCTCACCGTGTAATGGCGGGGCGTATCGCCATACAGGGATATCAGGGCTGCTTCCATGAACAGGCAGCCCGTCTTTTTTATGGGGACGCCATCTCCATCGTGGAGTGCGACACCTTCCCGGACCTGTACAAGGCCATGGAGGAGGGTCGGGCCGATGCGGCCGTGATGGCCATCGAGAACACGGTTTCCGGTGGTTTGTTGCACAACTTCGAACTCCTTCGCACCCGCGGAGTGCCGGTGAAAGGGGAGTTGTATATCCGTATCGAGCAGAACCTGATGGCCCTGCCCGGCCAGCGGCTGGAGGACATCCACGAAGTCCGGACGCACTATATGGCCATCGGCCAGACGCGTCCCTGGTTCGAACAGAACGCCCCCTGGATCCGCCTGACGGAAAGCGAAGATACGGCCAAAAGTGCCGCCCAAGTGGCCCGGGAAGGCCTGACGGGCGTCGGCGCCGTGGCTTCGGAACTGGCTGCCCGCCTGTACGGCCTGGAAATCCTGGCCCCCGGCATCGAAACCTACAAACAGAATTTCACCCGTTTCCTGCTCCTGGACAACAACCTGACGGTGCCCAAGGAGCGCATCGACAAAGCAGTCCTCTGCTTCACGCTGCCGCACAAGCCCGGTTCGCTGGCGCAGATCCTGACCATTCTGTCGTTTTACGACATGAACCTGACCCGTATCCAGTCGCTGCCCATTCCCGGCCGACAATGGCAGTATTTTTTCTATGCCGATATCAAATTCTCCAGCTATGAGCGCTACCAGCAGGCTCTGCAGGCCGTGCGTCCGCTCATTGAGGATCTCCAGATACTCGGCGAATACCAAGCAAGCCTATGATTATCGACCCCGCCAACAGAACCCTGTCGGTCAAGGAGTATTATTTCTCCATCAAGAACCGCGAGATTGCCCGCCTGAATGCCGAAAGGGCGGCCGCCGGACTGGACCCCATCATCAACCTGGGCATCGGATCCCCGGACGGAACCCCTCCGCGCGAGGCGCTGGACACGCTGGCCTCCCAGGCGGTGAAAGACGGCGTCCACGGCTACCAGAGCTACACCGGCATCCCGGAACTGCGCCAGGCTTTTGCCGGATGGTATGACCGCTATTACGGCGTAAAGCTGGATCCTGCCTGTGAAATCCAGCCCCTTACCGGCTCCAAGGAAGGCATCCTCATCGCCTCCCTTACGTTCCTGAATCCCGGCGACGGCGTGCTGGTTCCGGATCCCGGATACCCCACTTATACTTCGGCATCCCGGATGGTGGAAGCCCGCCTGCTGAAATATGACCTCCTGGAAAAGAACGGCTGGTATCCGGACTTTGACGCGTTGGAGTCCATGGACCTCTCGGGGGTCAAACTGATGTGGACCAATTATCCCGGTATGCCCACGGGGGCCAAGGCCACGCCGGAGCTGTACCAGCGCCTGGTGGATTTCGCCCGCAAGCACAAGATTCTGATTATCAACGATAATCCCTACAGTTTTATCCGGAACGAGAAGCCGCTTTCCATTCTGGCCGTCCCGGGGGCCAAGGAGTGCTGCCTGGAAATGAATTCCCTGTCCAAGGCCCACAACATGGCCGGCTGGCGACTGGGGATGATGGCGGGTGATGCCGCCTATATCAAGGAAATCCTGAAGGTGAAGAGTCAGATGGACTCCGGTATTTTCCGTCCGCTGCAGCTCGCTGCCGTGGAGGCGCTGGGCGCCGGTCCCGAGTGGTTCCGTTCCCTGAACGCCGAGTACTACCGCCGGGCCGCCGTGGCCTACCGCATCATGGACACCCTGGGCGCCCGCTACGACCAGGATGCCGCAGGCCTCTTCGTCTGGGGCCGCCTGCCGGAGATGCCCGGTCAGGCCGGGCATGACGCCCGTACGCCCGGCGAAGTGATGAGCGACCGGCTGCTGAAGCTTGCCGGCGTATTCATTACCCCGGGCTTTATCTTCGGCAAGAACGGCGAGCAGTACATCCGCATCTCCCTCTGCGCCCCGGTTCCCGTATTGGAACGCGCCCTGGAGAAAATCCAGCGCGAAATGCAAGTGATTGACTGGTAATAAACTGAAAATGAGTAATACCCATTCGACGATTGGCGTCATCGGCCTGGGCCTCATCGGCGGCTCCCTGGCCCTGGACCTGAAGCGGCGCGGTTTTGCCGCCACGGTGCTGGGCGTGGAGCAGGATCCGGTAGCGGGGCAGGCGGCCCTGACCATCGGCCTGGTGGACGAAGTCGTACCCTTTGCGGATTGTGTGGACAGGGCCGATATCGTGGTGGTGGCCGTCCCCGTCGGCGCCGCCGTGAAGATGGTGCCCGAAATCCTGGACCGTTTCCAGGAGAAGGGATCGGAGCAGATTGTCATCGACGTCTGCTCCACCAAGGAGCAGATCTGCAGTGCTACCAAATATCACCCCAGGCGGGGGCAGTTTGTGAGTACGCACCCGATGGCGGGTACGGAGTACAGCGGCCCCTGGGCGGCCCAGCCCGGCCTTTTTGACGGCCGCGCCTGCATTTTCTGCGACACGGAGGAGTCTTCGCCCCTGGCCGTGAAGCAGATCGAGGAACTGTATGCCGTGCTGAATATGCGCCCCCTGTACATGCGGGCCAACCAGCACGACTTACACACCGCCTACGTTTCCCACATCTCCCATGTCACTTCCTTTGCCCTGGCCCTCACCGTGCTGGACAAGGAAAAGGACGAGAAGCACATCTTCGACCTGGCCAGCGGCGGCTTCTCCAGCACCGTGCGCCTGGCCAAGTCCAATGCCGATATGTGGGTCCCCATCCTGACCCAGAACCGCGAGAACGTGCTCCACGTGATGGATACCTATATAGAAAAGATGGAGCAGTTCCGCGATGCCGTGGCCCGCATCGACCAGGACCGCATCCGCGAACTGATCCAGGAAGCCAACAAGATTAAACGAATTCTCCGATAATATGGCCCACGAATTAGACATTGTACCCGGAACCGAGTGGGGGTGCTTCACCCTTCCCAGACCCATGTGCATCGCCGGTCCCTGCAGCGCCGAGAGCGAAGAGCAGGTGATGGAAACAGCCCGCGGACTGCATGCCTTCGGCATCCACGTCTTCCGCGCCGGCATCTGGAAACCGCGTACCCATCCGGGTTCCTTTGAAGGCATCGGCACGCCCGGCCTCAAATGGCTTCGCCGCGTGAAGCAGGAACTGGGCATGTGGACCTGCACGGAGGTGGCCTCCGAAAAACACGTTCTGGAATGCATCAAATACGGAGTGGATATGGTTTGGGTAGGCGCCCGCACGTCGGCCAATCCCTTCCTGATGCAGGAAATTGCCGATGCCCTTTCCGGCACCGACATGCCCGTGTTGGTGAAGAATCCGGTGAACCCGGACATCGACCTGTGGATCGGGGCCCTGGAGCGCCTGAACCGCGCCGGCATCCGCAAACTGGGCGTGATTCACCGCGGCTTCTCCACTTCGGAGCCCATCGCCTACCGCAACGATCCGGGCTGGAAGATTGCCATCGAACTGCGCACCCGCTATCCCCAGCTGGCGTTTTTCGCCGATCCGTCCCACATGGCGGGGGACCGGAAGTACCTGCTGGAACTGTCGCAGCGGGCGATGGACCTGGGCCTGGACGGCCTGATGGTGGAAAGCCATTGCAATCCCGCCTGCGCCCTGTCCGATGCCAAACAGCAGTTAATGCCCGCGGACCTGCAGCACTTGCTGGAAAGCCTGGTCATCCGGGACAACACCTCCGACAGCCAGGCCTATAAGGAAGGAATCGACGCCCTGCGCGCCCAGATCGACGTTCTGGACGAGAACCTGCTCTTTACGCTGGCTTCCCGGATGAAGGTCAGTGCCAAGATCGGCCAGTACAAGCGGGACCACAACGTGGCCATCCTGCAGGCCGGCCGCTGGGAACAGGTTTTGGCCGATATGGTGGAAAAAGGTGCCTCCTACGGTCTTTCCGAGCAGGCCATCACCGCCATCATGACCGCCATCCACGACGAATCCGTCCGCGTTCAGAACGAGGTGCTGAAAGCCTGATGCTCTTCAGGCGACAGGAACGTCGCCTGGACCGGCAGGTAGAAGAGCCGTTCCCGTAACGATTTCGGAAGATACTTTTCTTTGACGTCCCGCAGCCGCTGGGCGTCTTTTTCTGTGGTCATCACGCAGGCCGTGGGATTTTCTTTCAGGGCTGACAGGATGGCGCGGATATCCCGCCGGGAAAAGGCGTGGTGGTCGGGGAAGGCCAGACGGCTGGCAATCTTGTAAGTATCTGACAGATAGCTCCGAAGGGGGGCGTCATTGGCGATGCCGCTCACCAGGACCAGACGCTGGGCATAGAGGTAGCGCTTGTCGGCCTCCGGGAAAACGGACTCGGGCTCCCCATAGGCGAGGGTGGTGAAAAACAGCTGCTGTTCCGGGGTCAGGCCCAGCTTCCGGCGCCAGTCCTCCCGCTGGGCCGCGTCCACTTCGGACGGGCATTTGGTCACGATGACCATCTGGGCCTTGGAAATGCGGGAAGGCAAATCCCTGAGCCGCCCCCAGGGAAGGAGTTTGTCCTTGAAAATGGGGCGGTTGTAATCCACCAGCACCATATTCACATCGGCCTGCAGGTCCCGGTACTGGAAGGCATCGTCCAGGATGATGAGCCCGGCCTTGCTGCCCTGGACCAGCTGCTCGCAGCCCCGCACGCGGTTTTTGTCCACCGCCACGGTGACCATCGGGAATTTCCGGGCCAGTTGCAGGGGTTCGTCGCCAACATATGCGGCCGATGCGTCCGGCTGCACCAACTGGAAGCCTTTGGATTTGCGTTTGTACCCGCGCGAAAGCACGGCCAGGTTGCGGGAGGCCCAGGTGTCGCTGCCCAGCAGCGTCCGGAGGATCAGCTCCACGTGCGGGGTTTTCCCGGTCCCGCCCACGGTGATGTTGCCCACGCATACGGTGGGAACCGCAGCCCGGGATACCTTCTTCCACCCCTTGTCGTAGCACAGGTGCCGCAGCGCCAGGACCAGCCGATAGATCATACCCTACATGGAAAGGACGTTGAGCACGGCGATGAGTTCCTGGTTGATGGGCTTGTCCATCTTGATGGCGCGGGAGATGGGCACATAGACGATTTCGTCGTTTTTGATGCCGATCATCACGTTGCGCTGGCCCTCCAGGAGCGCCTCGATGGCTGCATAGCCCATACGGGAGGCCAGGATGCGGTCGTAGGCCGTAGGGGTGCCGCCGCGCTGCAGGTGCCCCAGGATGGTGACGCGGGCGTCGAACTGCGGATATTCATTCTTGATGCGTTCGGCGTAGTACATGGCCCCGCCTACGCCATTCTTATGGGCTTCGCTCACCAGCACGATGGCGCTGTTCTTGCTCTTGCGCTTGCCCCGTTCGATGAATTCGGCCAGCTGGTCCACGTCGGTTCCGCCGTTTTCCGGGATGATGGCGGCCTCGGCGCCCGAGGCAATGGCGCTGTTCTGCGCCAGGAAGCCGGCGTCGCGGCCCATCACTTCGATGAAGAAAATGCGGTCGTGGCTGTTGGCGGTGTCGCGGATCTTGTCCACGCAGTCCACGATGGTGTTCAGCGCGGAGTCGTAGCCGATGGTGCTATCCGTGCCGTACAGGTCATTGTCGATGGTGCCCGGCAGGCCGATGATGGGAATGTCATATTCCCGGGCGAAGAGTTGGGCGCCGGTGAGGGAACCGTTGCCGCCGATGACCACCAGCGCGTCGATTCCAGCCTCCAGCATGTTCTCGTAGGCCTTTTTGCGGCCTTCCGCCGTCATGAATTCCTTGCAGCGGGCGGTCTTGAGGATGGTGCCGCCGCGCTGGATGGTGTTGGACACGGAGGAGGAGGTGAATCTGACGAATTCCTTTTCGATGAGGCCCTGATAGCCGCGCATGATACCGACTACGTTCATGTCGTGGAAGCGGGCCGTGCGGGTGATGGCCCGGATGGCTGCATTCATGCCTGGGGCGTCGCCGCCGGAAGTCAGGATGCCGATGGTCTTGATATTTCTCTCCATAAGAATGATAATTTCCACAAATATAGGTAAAAAAAGTTTACCTTTGCAGCGTGAAAATCGGAAACGTAGATTTGGGCTTCAGGCCCGTCACCCTGGCTCCCATGGAGGACGTGACGGACGCCAGCTTCCGCATCCTTTGCCGGGAGGCGGGCGCCGCCATGGTTACCACCGAATTCGTCAGTTCCGACGGCCTGGTGCGGGATGTGGGCAAGACCATCGCCAAGATGCACACCCTGGAAGAAGAGGCGCCGGTGGCCGTCCAGATCTACGGCAGCATTCCCGAAGCCATGGTGGATGCCGCCCGGATGGCCGACCGTGCCGCCGAACTGGCCGGGGGCCACGGGGCCGACATCATCGACATCAATTTCGGCTGCCCGGTGTCCAAAATCGCCGGCAGGGGAGCGGGGAGCGGGATGATGCGCGAACCCGACAAGCTGGTGGCCATCACCGAGGCCATCTTGAAGGCGGTGGACAAGCCCGTCACCGTGAAGACCCGCCTGGGCTGGGACGACAACTCCAAGATTATCGTGGAACTGGCCGAACGGCTGCAGGACGTGGGCATCGCGGCCCTCACCATTCACGGGCGCACGCGCTGCCAGATGTATAAAGGAGAGGCAGACTGGACGCTGATCGGCGCGGTGAAGGAAAATCCCCGGATGCACATCCCCATCATCGGCAACGGCGATATCAACAGCGCCGCCAAGGCCCGCGAGGCCTTCGACCGCTACGGGGTCGATGGCATCATGGTGGGCCGGGCCAGCTTCGGCCATCCCTGGATATTTACCGAAATCCGTCACCTCCTGGATACGGGCGAGGAGCTGCCTCCGATGTCCGTGAAGGACCGCGTGGCCCTGGCCAAACGCCATTTCCGCCTGTCCCTGGACCTGAAAGGCCCCGTGACCGGTGTCTATGAGATGCGTCGCCACCTGAGCTGCTACTTCAAGGGCCTGAGGGACTTCAAGGAGACCCGCATCAAGCTGGTCACCTCCAAGGACCCCGATGAAATCTTCCGCACCCTGGACTATGTGGCCGAACGCTGGGGGCACGAAGCTCCCGAGGTCATAGGGGAATATGGCCTATGAATTGGATTTGGTTTGGTATTTTCATAGAAAATGCGTACCTTTGCGGTCCCTCTGATTATAGGGGGATCGCAACTTTTATGTTAAACCATTAATAATCAAGACAGTGGACACACTTAGCTACAAGACAGTTTCCCTGAACAAGGCAACTGTGAACAAGGAGTGGATCCTCATTGATGCAACCGACATCGCGCTCGGTCGCCTGGCTTCCCGCGTCGCCCTGGTGCTGCGTGGCAAGAACAAGCCCGGCTACACCCCGCATGTGGATTGTGGTGACAACGTGGTTATTATCAACGCCGAGAAGATCCGTCTCACCGGTAAGAAAATGACCGACCGCGTCTATGTCCGTTACACCGGTTATCCGGGTGGACAGCGCTTCACCACTCCCCGCGAGATCCTTGCCTCTCGCCCTGAGGAACTCATCCGCAAGTCTGTGCGCGGTATGCTGCCGAAGACCCGTCTCGGCGACAAGCTCATCAACAACCTGTACATCTATGCAGGCGCAGAGCACAAGCAGCAGGCACAGAACCCCAAACCCATTAAGTTTAACGAAATCTAAACAGAGCACATGGAACAGAAACACGCCCTTGGAAGACGTAAATCAGCTGTCGCTCGTGTTTATGTAGTACCCGGTACGGGCAAGTTCGTCATCAACGACCGCCCCATGGAAGAGTACTTCAAGGAGGGCACCCTCCAGTACATCGCCAACCAGGCCCTCGAGGTCACCGGTACTGCAGGTCAGTTTGACATTAAGGTCACCCTCGTAGGTGGTGGTACCAAAGGTCAGGCCGAAGCCGTTCGTCTCGGAATCTCCCGCGCCCTGTGCGAGGTGGACAAAGAGGCTTACCGCTCCACGCTGAAGGCCGCCGGCTTCCTCACCCGCGACGCCCGCGAAGTCGAGCGTAAGAAACCCGGTCAGCCTGGCGCACGTCGTCGCTTCCAGTTCAGCAAGCGTTAATTGCGTTTTACTGGAGTTACGTCTGCACGGCCTTGGTATTCATCAAATCCTGAGATCCGGACCGGGGATGCGAATCTCCACTGGCTACAATAAGGATTGCCGGGCCGCGAAAAAATTTCGGAGACCAATCAAGGATTGCTACTCCGGATTGATGAAAGAGTTACAAACAAAGACAAAAACAAACCCATGTCTAGAACAAATTTCGAACAGTTGCTTGATGCAGGCGCACACTTCGGCCACCTGGCCCGCAAGTGGAACCCCAAGATGGCTCCGTATATCTTCGTAGAGAGAAACGGCATCCACATCATCGACCTGCACAAGACCGTCGTCAAGATTGACGAGGCAGCTGAGATCCTGAAAGAAATGGCCCGCAGCGGTCGCAAGGTTCTCTTCGTTGCCACCAAGAAACAGGCTAAGGACGTCGTGGCCGAGAAAGCCGCCGCCGTCAATATGCCTTCCGTGACCGAGCGTTGGCCGGGTGGTATGCTTACCAACTTCCCCACCATTCGCAAGGCCGTTAAGAAAATGAATACCATCGACAAGATGAAGGAAGACGGCACCTTCGAGAAGCTCGCCAAGCGTGAGCGCCTCCAGGTGGAGCGTCAGCGGGCCAAGCTGGAGAAGAACCTCGGTTCCATCCGCGATATGTCCCGTCTGCCCAGCGCCCTCTTCGTGGTCGACGTTCAGAAAGAGGCCAACGCCGTGAAGGAAGCCGCCCGTCTGAACATTCCGGTAATCGCTATGGTCGACACATGTTGCGATCCTACCCCGATTGATTATGTGATTCCGGCAAACGACGACGCCACGAAGTCCATCGAACTCATCATGGACGTGATGTGCCAGGCTATCAACGAAGGTCTGGAAGAGCGCAAGCTTGTGAAGGAAAAGGAAGCTGAGGAAGCCCCCGTGGCCGCTGAGGCCGAGGCTGCCGCTCCCGCCAAGAAGCTCCGCGCCCGTCGCACCAAGGTGGAAGCCGAAGAGGCTCCTGCCGCTACCGAAGAGTAATAACCGTTTAAAACCAAAAGAGAACTATGGCTATCGCATTAGCAGATATCAAGAAGCTGCGTGACATGACCAGCGCCGGTATGATGGATTGCAAGAAGGCCCTCGAAGAGGCCGCTGGCGATTTCAAGCGCGCTGTGGAAATTCTCCGCGAGAAAGGTAAATCCACCCTCGCCAAGCGTGGTGAGAACGAGACCACCCAGGGTGCCGTACTCAGCCGTATCAACGGTGGCAAGGCCATCCTCGTGTGCCTGGGTTGCGAGACCGACTTCGTGGCTGCAACGCCCGATTTCAAGGCCCTCGCCGCCTCCATCGCAGATGCAGCTATCGCCCAGTTCCCTGCAGACCTTGAGGCCCTCAAGGCCGTCAAGGGTGCCGACGGTTATACGCTGGATGAAGACATCACCAACCAGGCCGGTAAGACCGGTGAGAAGCACGTGCTTGCTTACTACGGCGCCCTCGAGGCTCCCTTCGTGAGCGAATACGTTCACTTCAACGGCAAGCTTGGCGCCATCGTGGCTTTCAACAAGGCGGTTCCCGCCGAGATCGCCCGCGGTATCGCCATGCAGGTGGCTTCCATGAACCCTGTGGCCGTGGATCCCGCCTCCGTTCCCGCCGAGGTACTGGAGTCTGAAAAGACTGTCGCCGTCCAGAAGACCAAGGACGAGCAGGTCCAGAAGTCCGTTGACAACGCCCTGAAGAAGGCCGGTATCAACCCCGCCCACGTGGACAGCGAAGACCACATCGAATCCAACACTGCCAAGGGCTGGCTCACTCCCGAGCAGGCTCAGCAGGCCCGCGAGATCATCGCCAAGATCGGCGCTGAGACCCTCGCCTCCCTGGAGCAGAAGGTGCAGATGATCGAAGGCATCGTGAAGGGCCGTATCCAGAAGTTCCTGAAGGAGAACACCCTGATGGAGCAGGAATACCAGCTCAGCGACGACAAGGCCACCGTGGCCGCCGCCCTCAAGGCCGTGGATCCCGAGGCCAAGGTTGTTGCCTTCAAGCGTTTCTCCCTGGCCGACTAATCCGGTCGAAAGCCAATAAAAAGGCGCCGCAGGAAACTGCAGCGCCTTTTTTCGTACCAAGCCGTGGGGCCTTACTCCGTCACGAACTTGAAGAAAGCCTCAATCTCGGGTTTGGTGTGCAGCCGGACGATGTAGGCCTGGTCGCACAGGTCGTCTGCCAGGGCGGCCGGAACGCGTTCGCACATGCTCATGACGCTGCCATAGCGTTCCATAATCTCCTGGTGACTATGCTTATAGGTGGCTCCGTCGCGGCGGCCGGCGTAGGCGCAGTAGAACTGTTCGCCCTGGGGCTTGCGGGCTTCGTTGAAAGCGACCATGTCGGCCCAGATCTGGAACACGTCGGTGCTGTGGGCGAAGTTCATCATGTCGGGGGTGTAGCCTCCCGGCGGGCGCATGTTCACTTCCAGGCCCACGTAGTCGCCCTTTTTGCCCAGGCCTTCGCGGTCGCGGTCCAGCTGGAAGAACTCCAGATGCACGAAGCGGCTCTTGATGCCGAATGCCTTCACCGTTCGGCGGCCGATGGCGGCGAGCTTTGCAGGGACGGTTTTGTTGGTCCAGTAGCAGGTCTCCAGGTTGCCGTGCACGATTTCCATGATGGGCGTGGGGAAGATGGTGTTGTTCTCGAAGACGGGCTCGCCCTGGGCGTCGTAAATGGCGTCGTAGCTTACCAGGAGGCCGGTAATGAACTCTTCTATCACAAACTGGCCGAAGTTCTGTTCGTGCTCATGGAACCAGGCCTCCAGCTCTGCGTCGGATTTCAGTTTGAAGGTGCCGGAAGCGCCCATGCCGTTGTCCGGCTTGGCGATGATGGGATAGCCGGTCTTACGGGTGAAAGCCTTCACGGCCTTGAAACCCTCGGCGCCTTTGATCTGACGGGCCGTGGGGATGCCGCCAAGCGCGTAGTACTTTTTCATCTCGCTCTTGTTCTTGATGGCGGCGATATGGTCGGTCTGGATACCGGTGGTCACATTGAAGTCCGTTCTCAGGCGGGCGTCCTGCTCCAGCCAGTACTCGTTGTTGGACTCAATCCAGTCTATCTTGCCCCACTTATGGGCGAACCAGGCTACGGCGCGGTACATCTCGTCGTAATTTTCCAGGCTGTGCACCTGATAGTAGTCGGTGAGGCTGTTTCTCAGTTCCTGGGGTAGGTTCCAGTACTCTGTGTCGGCAATGCCCAGCACGTTGATGCCGTTGGCCTTGGCCCCGGCGCAGAAATGCCAGTACGTTGCGGGGAAATGGGGGGAAATAAATACTAAGTTCATAAAGCTATAACATTTGTTTTCGTCCGATACCCGGCGCATGGCGCCCCGGGTAATTTCAAAGGCTTCTCCGCGAAGCTCCGCAGGATGCCCTTCTTTTTTCATCACATAACCGCCGTCGCGGAAGGTGTAGAAGCGATGCCCCCAGCTGTCCGGGAAGGCGATGTCTTCGAACAGCCGCAGCCCGTCCACAACGGCGTAACGCACCTGTTCAAAATGGGGCACCAGCTGAATGTCCGTGAGCCCCAGCCCTTCCAGCCAGCGCTGGTATCCAGGATCTACCGCTTCTCCCGGCAGTTCCGGATGGGAATACACCCTTCCGGCACAGTTCATGGAGCCGGCGCTGCAGCCCATCACCACGCCTTTGTAGCCTTCCAGAAGTCCTTTCAGGCCAATCTCATGGATGAACTTGTTCTGTGTGGGTACGTGTCCGCCGCAGAGGACCACCCAGTGGGCCCAGTGGACAAGCTCCGGAGCAAGGGTGGCATTCCTTCGGTCCAGCATCACGATTTCCTCCGTCTCGATGCCCGACTTATGGATGCAGTCGCTCATGCCCTTCAGCACGGAATCCGTGAACCCGCGGTCGTCCGGGGCGGCGCTCACCAGCAGCACGCGGGGTTTGCGGCCGGGGCCGGCAACAGCGGCCAGCGCCGCCTTCACCTCACCGAGAAAGCCATTGTCCTCAGTGAAATGGTCTTCGCCGAAACGCGTGGGACTGCCTGTGAGAAAAAGGGTCATACAAGAATACAAATATACTCTTTTTGCGGGAAAATTTCGTACCTTTACCCGTTTGAGAAATTTACGACTATGAAAAAACGAATTATTCTTGTTTTGCTAATCGCCTTAGCGGGAACAATGAACGTGAACGCCATTGACCGCGGGCTGGGAAATCCCAGATCTCAGTACATCCAAAAGGGGACTATCGCCGTAGGCCTTGCCGGCGGATACAACAATTTCAAGGCAGTCGGCACCACGGTCGGCGGCGGCGCCACGCTGCTGGGTATCGTGAATAATCTGGGCGGCAACGTGTCCACGATCAACGTCACGGCCGGCCTGTCCTGGTTCTTCACGGACAACATGTCGCTGGGTGCCCGCTTCAGCTATGCCAATTATGGCGTGGACCTGGACACCGTCAAGCTGCTGTCCCTGATGGAGCTTAACAACCAGCACATCGTCACGCAGACCTATTCCGGTGCCCTGGCGTACAGGGGCTATCTGCCGCTGTTCAACAGCAAGGTGTTCGCCCTTTTCGGCGAGGCACGCCTTACCGGCCTCCGGGGCTACACCAAAAACTATGAAGAGCTGGAACGGGGTAAGGTAGGCACGTATTCCGATGTCTATAGCCTTTCCCTGGGCCTGTATCCCGGTATCAGCATGTTCGTTACCGACAACATCGCCATCGAGCTTTCCCTCCCGCTGCTGGAAGGCGGCTATCAGTGGGATCAGCAGATCCAGGGCGAGGTCCGCGAGAGCAGGCTCTCCCACGCCTTCTTCAACTTCCAGCCCGGCATCCTGGGCCTTAACATCGGTATCGTCTGTCATTTCTAGGAGGAGGAAGAATTATGAGAAAATTATTTGTACTTGCAGTAGCAACCCTTGCCCTCCTTTCCTGCAGCAAGCAGTGGGACGACCTTGTGCATGAAGAAGTGGTGGGCGAGGTCATTGACTTTGGTGTGGAAAACCAGGTGAGATGCACCATCCTGAAGTCCCAGCGGAAAGTGGCCGTTGTCATGCCCGAGGGCAGCGATCTTGCCAAACTGACCATCAGCGCGTTCAAACTGACCGAAGGAGCCGAGTGCAAGCCTTCGCTGAAGGTAGGGGACGTCATTAACCTTTCGGAGCCGATCGTCATCACCCTTACCACCTACGATCCGTATGTCTGGACCCTGTCGGCCGAAGTCGAGAAGCCTCAGCCGGGCCCTGAACCTGAACCCGAACCCAAGACTGGCCCGCAGCTATACAACATGTCCTTCGACCACTGGTGCCAGGATGGTGGGGTTGACTTCCCTTACGATGAAGTCGCCACTGAAGCCGAAAAAGCGGTGTGGGGCTCGGCTAACAGCACCACGGGCAAGATGGGGATGCCCACCGTCATGGCTGAAAAAGAGTTCCTGGCCGTGCCGGGCGAGGGGAAAGCGGCCCTGAAGCTGCAGACCCATGGCATTGACTTCCTTATTAAGATCCTTGCGGCGGGAAGCATCTTCAACGGCTACCCGGGCGAGATCAATTTCTCCACTTTCAGCGCCGATATTTTCTGGGGCATCCCGTTCACCGACAGGCCCAAGACGCTGGAAGGATATGCCTGCTATCAGCCCAAGACCATCGACTTTACCAGAGAACCCTACACGGACCTGGAAGGCCAGACGGACAAGGGCCACATCTTCGTGCTCCTGACCGACTGGAACGAACCCTTCAAGGTGAGTCCGCCTTCCTCGCTGGTGGATTTCGACAACGATCCCGCCATCATCGGCTATGGGAAGGTGGAGTTCACTGAAAACAGCACTGAGTACAGTCACTTCAGCCTCACGGTCAATTACCGGAACGAGCGCACGCCCAAGTATGTTGCCATCGTGGCCGCTTCCAGCGCCCTCGGGGACTACTTTACCGGCGCGAAAGGATCGGTACTGTATCTGGACGAACTGAGTTTTACCTATTAGAATTTTTTGTATCTTTGCATCCAAATATTCGAAAATCATCATTTAATAATAAATCTTTATGAAAAAGTTTTTTGCTATTCTCGTGGGCGCCGTCCTCACTGTGACCACCATCGCCCTCACTTCTTCCTGCAAGAAGGACATCGCCAACGCTGAGTCGCTGGTTGGCACCGAATGGGTTTGTGAAACCGCCCTGTCCACCTTCACGCTCACTTTCCCGACCTCCTCTTCCTTCAAATTTACCGAAACGGCAAAGGGAATTGAGCCGGAAGTTTACAATGGTACTTTCATCATTTTCGGTAACAAGAGCTCTCTCTCCGGCAGCTCCATCACGCTGACCCCCACCACCAAATGGTATGAAGAAGATTTGGCGACGGTCGTCGGTGAATTCAAATCCGAATCCAAGCTCGTACTCGACTTCGGTAAGAAATATGATTTCGAGCGCGTTGTCAAATAGTAGCAACTATTGTTCATAAGAGGCCGGCCCCATGGGTCGGCTTTTTTTTTGTCTCCGGCCATCCGGTTGTCTCTTCGAGAAAAAATGATTAACTTTGTATGAATGTAAAAGGATTGATTTATGCCACAAGCAGCAGGACGCATAGCGCAGGTGGTGGGACCCGTGGTGGACGTGCATTTCAGCCTGGGTTCCAGCCATGCCGAACAGGCGTTGCCCCGCATCGGAGACGCCCTTGAGGTAACCCGCCCCGACGGGGTGGCGCTGATTATGGAGGTGCAGCAGCACATCGGTGAGGACACCGTGCGCTGCGTGGCGATGGACTCTACCGACGGCCTCAGCCGTGGGTTGGAGGTGCGCGGTACGGGCCGCCCCATCGCGATGCCCGTGGGGGCCCAGATTCGCGGCCGCGTAATGAACGTGACCGGAAATGCCATCGACGGCATGCCCGAGCTTTCCCGCGAAAACGCCCTTCCCATTCACCGCGAACCGCCTCAGTTCGAGGACCTTACGACCTCGCAGGAAGTGCTGTTCACGGGCATCAAGGTCATCGACCTGCTGGAGCCCTACCTGAAGGGTGGCAAGATCGGCCTGTTCGGCGGCGCCGGCGTGGGAAAGACCGTGCTCATCAAGGAACTGATCAACAACATCGCTAAAGCCCACAACGGTTTCTCCGTCTTTGCGGGCGTGGGGGAACGCACCCGCGAGGGCAACGACCTGCTGCGCGAAATGATCGAGTCCAATGTGATTCGCTACGGCGAGGCCTTCAACAAGGCCATGGAAGAGGGCCGGTGGGACCTTTCCCTGGTGGATCCCAAGGAATTGGAAAAGAGCCAGGTATCCATGGTCTTCGGCCAGATGAACGAACCCCCGGGTGCCCGTTCGTCCGTTGCCCTGAGCGGCCTTACCCTGGCCGAGAGCTTCCGTGACGCCACGGATTCCGCCGCCGGTCCCCGGGATATCCTCTTTTTCATCGACAATATTTTCCGTTTCACCCAGGCCGGTTCGGAGGTGAGCGCCCTGCTGGGCCGTATGCCTTCTGCCGTGGGCTACCAGCCCACCCTGGCCACGGAAATGGGTCAGATGCAGGAGCGCATTACCTCCACCAAGAACGGCTCCATTACCTCCGTGCAGGCGGTCTATGTGCCGGCCGACGACTTGACGGACCCGGCTCCGGCCACCACCTTCACCCATCTGGATGCCACCACGGTGCTCAGCCGAAAGATCACGGCCCTGGGCATTTACCCGGCCGTGGACCCGCTGGAATCCACCTCCCGCATCCTGGATCCGAACATCGTGGGCCAGGCCCACTACGACACCGCCCAGCGCGTGAAGCAGATTCTCCAGCGCAACCAGGAACTGCAGGACATCATCGCCATCCTGGGCATGGACGAACTCTCCGATGAAGACAAGACCACCGTGAACCGCGCCCGCCGGGTGCAGCGTTTCCTGTCGCAGCCCTTCTTCGTGGCGGAGCAGTTTACCGGCGTAAAGGGCGTGATGGTGAGCATCGAAGACACCATCAAGGGCTTCAATATGATCATGGACGGTGAGGTGGATTACCTCCCGGAACAGGCTTTCCTGAACGTAGGCACCATTGAAGACGCCATCGCCAAGGGTGAAGCCATCCTGGCCGCAGCCAAATAACTGTCATCCCGAATAACTGTCATACCGAGCGAAGCGAGTGTATCTCATTAAGTTACATATTCTAAGCCCCGAGGGCACACTGGTGCAGGCCGAGGTATCCCTGGTGACGCTCCCGGGGATGCTGGCACCCTTCACCGTGCTGCCGGGCCACGCCGCCCTGGTCACCGCGCTGGTGGCCGGCGACATCCGCTATGTGGCCGATGGCAAGGAAGAACGCCTCCCCATCCGCGAGGGTTTCGCGGAAGTCCGTAACAATCAGGTGAACGTCTGCGTTGAGCTATGATCCTGACGGCCCTCATACTCTTCCTGCTGCTGGGAGCTGCACCCGCTTCTCCCGACGCCGTCGATGTGCCGACCATCATCTTCGACCATATCGGGGACGAGTATGAATGGCATATCACGGAGTGGAAGGGGAAAGCGATCGCCATTCCGCTGCCTTGCATCGTGATCGAGGACGGGGTGCACGTGTTCACGCTGCATCACGCCGCGGAGCATGGCTATACCCTGAACGAGAAGGGCAAACTGGTGAATGCCGATACGGGAAAGCGTCCGCTGGACCTTTCCATCACCAAGAATGTGCTGGCCCTGATCATCAGCTCCCTGCTGCTGCTTGTCATCGTTCTGTGGACGGCCCGGTGGTACCGTCGGCACGATGCCCTGAAAGAGGCCCCTACGGGCCTGACCTCCGCCATGGAAGCCCTGGTGATGATTCCGCACAACATTGCACGGGAAAACATCGGCGAGGAGGATTACCGGCGCTATTCGCCCTATCTGTGCACGGTCTTCCTATGGATTCTGCTGAACAATTTCCTGGGCATCCTGCCCTTCTTCCCCGGGGGCGCCAACCTCACGGGCAATATCGCCATCACGATGGTCCTGGCCCTGTGCACCTTTTTCACGGTGAACCTGACGGGAACCAAACATTACTACAAAGAGATTTTCCTCCCGGATGTGCCGGGATTCCTGAAACCCATTATGCCGGTCATCGAGGTGTTCAGCGCCTTTATGAAACCGGTTTCCCTGACCATCCGTCTGTTCGCCAACATGCTGGCCGGCCATATCATGATCCTGAGCATGGTCTGCATCATCTTCATCATGGCCAAATACGGTCCGGCGCTTTCCGGTGGCATGACGGTGGTCAGCGTCCTGTTCGGCGTATTCCTGGATGCGCTGGAATGCCTGGTGGCCTTTATCCAGGCCTATGTATTTACGATGCTCAGTTCCATTTATATCGGATTAGCTAGACAACATGAAGAATGAGATTCTCTCGGCCCTTCGGGCCTCGGAATGACAGGACATACCGTCTGAATGACATGTCATACCGAGCGAAGCGAGCGTATCTCAAACAGATATTAACTTAAAACCAAAATATTATGATTCTTACTACTATGATTCTCCAAGCTGCCGCGGGCGCTGCCCTCGGTAAGGTGGGTGCCGCCATCGGCGCAGCCATCGCCGCCTTCGCAGGCGCGTTCGGCATCGGCAAGATCGGCAAATCCACGATGGAAGCCATCGCCCGTCAGCCGGAAAGCTCCGGTAACCTGCGTACGGCCATGATCATCGCCGCCGGTATGGTGGAAGGCGCCGCCCTCTTCGCCATCATCGTTTGTCTGCTGGCTATTGTACTGTAACAGATGAGTTTAGTTACGCCAGAGTTCGGCCTCCTGTTCTGGATGGTCCTCATCTTCGGCATCGTGTTTTTCCTCCTGGCCAAGTTTGGCTTCCCGATTATCACGGGTTCGGTGGATGAGCGCAGTGCCAAGATCGAGCAGTCCCTGAAGGATGCCGAGGAGATAGAGGCGCGGATGGCGGAGTGGAAGGTGGAACAGGCCAAGTTGCTGGAACAGACCCGCAAGGAGCAGAGCCTTATCCTGAAAGAGGCCACGGAGGCCAAGGCCCGGATTGTGTCCGAGGCCAAGGCCGAGGCCCGGCAGGAAGCCGACAAGCTCCTGGCTCAGGCCCAGGTCCAGATCCAGGCCGAAAAGGAGAGCGCCCTGCGCGATGTGCGTCGGGAAGTCGCCCTCCTGAGTGTACAGGTGGCCGAAAAGGTGCTCCGTCAGGAGCTCTCGGACACGGGAAACCAGCGTGCGTTCATCGATCAGCTGGTCGATGAAGCCGCCCAGGCGGAACTGCACTCATGAACCGCAGCATCGTCGTCTCACGCTACGCCTTCGCCCTGCTGAAGTATGTGCAGGAGAGCGGGGGAGGGGCCGTTGTGTGCTCCGAAGCCCGCAGCCTCTGCCAGACCCTCGGGGAGGTGTCCGAATTACGCCGGGCAGTGGAGGCGTCGGACGACGTTGTGTCGGCCTTTGACAAGAAGAAACTGCTGCAGAGTGCCCTGGGGAACCGGATTTCTCCGGAGTTGAGCCGCTTCCTGACCCTTCTGAACGAGAAAGGCCGTATGGCTCTGGTACAGGATATCCTGCGGGATTTCGTAAAGATGTACCACCGTTCCACCGGCGTCCGGATGGCGCACCTGACCACTGCGCGGGAACCCTCGGAACGGCTGCTGCAGCGCCTGAAAGCCCTGGTCAAGCAAAAGACGGGGGAAGATGTGCTCATCGAGGCGGAGGTGGATCCCTCCCTGGTGGGCGGCTTTGTATTCGACCTGGACGATTATCTGCTGGATGCCAGCGTGAAACGCCAGCTGGACCTGATCCGGGAAGAGTTTATTGAAAGGAACAGAAGAATAATCTGACGATGGCTATGAATTTGAAACCCAGTGAGGTGTCGGATATCCTGCTGGGACAGCTGCGGGATATGAAAACCAGTCTCCAGTTCGAGGAGATTGGCAAGGTCCTGCAAGTGAGCGACGGTGTGGTCCGGATCTACGGTCTGGATCACTGCGAGGCCGGTGAACTGCTGGACTGCGGAGGCGGGGTAATGGCCGTGGCGATGAACCTGGAGGCCGATAATGTGGGCGCCGTGCTGATGGGTCCCACCGACCATGTGAAGGAAGGCATGACCGTGCGCCGGACGGGGCGGATTGCTTCCGTTGCTGTGAACGAACAGCTGTTGGGGCGGGTGGTGGACCCGCTGGGAACGCCGCTGGACGGCCTGGGCCCCGTGGAAGGGGAGAAGGTGGACATGCCGCTGGAGCGCAAGGCGCCCGGCGTCATCTACCGCCAGCCTGTGAACGAACCCCTGCAGACGGGCCTGAAGGCCATCGACGCCATGATTCCCATCGGCCGGGGCCAGCGTGAGCTGATTATCGGCGACCGCCAGACGGGAAAGACCGCCATCGCCATTGACACCATCATCAACCAGCGGGAGAATTTCCTGGCCGGGAAGCCGGTCTATTGCATCTATGTGGCGGTGGGACAGAAAGGTTCCACGGTGGCTTCCATCGTGAAGACTCTCAGGGAGCACGGGGCCATGGACTACACCGTGGTGGTGGCCGCAACGGCGGCGGACCCTGCGGCCATGCAGTACTATGCGCCGTTTGCCGGAGCCGCCATCGGCGAGTATTTCCGCGACACGGGCCGCCATGCCCTGGTGGTCTACGACGATTTGTCCAAGCAGGCCGTGGCCTACCGCGAAGTGTCCCTGATCCTGCGCCGTCCTTCCGGCCGCGAGGCCTATCCGGGCGATATTTTCTACCTGCACAGCCGTCTGCTGGAGCGGGCCGCCCGTATCATCGACCAGCAGGAAGTGGCCGCTGCCATGAACGACTTGCCGGCAGCCTTGAAGGACAAGGTCCGCGGCGGCGGTTCCCTCACGGCCCTGCCCATCATCGAGACGCAGGCCGGTGACGTATCGGCCTATATTCCCACCAATGTGATTTCCATCACCGACGGACAGATTTACCTGGAACAGGCGCTGTTCAACCAGGGCGTGCGTCCGGCCGTGAATGTGGGTATCAGCGTATCCCGCGTGGGTGGCAGTGCCCAGGTGAAGTCGATGAAGAAAGTGGCCGGTACCCTGAAGATCGACCAGGCCCAGTGGGCCGAACTGGAGGCCTTCTCCAAGTTCTCGTCAGATATGGACAAGGTGACCGAACTGGCCCTGGACAAGGGCCGGAAGAACAGCCAGCTGCTGATTCAGCCCCAGTACAGCCCGATGCCGGTAGGGGAGCAGGTGGCCATCCTCTATTGCGGTACCCACGCCCTGATGCGGGACCTGTCCATCGCCCAGGTGCGTCCCTTCCAGGAGGCTTTCCTGGAGCGTCTTCGCGCCGCCCATGCCGCCGACGTGCTGGAGCCCCTGGGCCGCGGCCAGCTGACCGAGGAGATAGAGAAAGTGCTCACTGACACCGCTGAATCGGTGATTTTGGCCATGAAGTAATGCCTACGCTCAAGGAAATAAAGGGCCGGATCGGGTCGGTGAGGAATACGCTGAAGATTACTTCGGCGATGAAACTGGTGTCTTCGGCCAAGCTCCGGAAGGCGCAGAATGCCATTGAGGCCATGCGGCCCTATGAGGAGCAGCTGCAGCGCATGCTCTCCACGCTCCAGGGCGGTAGCGGCACAAAAACGCCCGAAAACGTGCCGCTAGAAGCAGAAAACGCCCTTAGCGGCACAAATTCGGCCGATTTTGTGCGCCTACCCGATGTTTTTATTGCCATCGCGTCCAATTCTTCGCTCTGCGGCAGCTTCAATGCCAATGTCATTGCCAAGGTGCGTTCGTTGCGCCAGTCCGGGGACATCGTCTATAGCATAGGCCGGAAAATGGCCGATGCCATGCGCAAGGACGGTTTTCCGTCGCCCGAGGACTTTACGGCGCTGTCGGAGCGCCCGTCCTACAGCCCGGCCGCGGCCCTGGTGGAGCGTCTGTCCCAGGATCTTGCCGAAGGCCGGATTGGCCGTGTGCTACTGGTGTACAATCACTTCGTTTCCACTGCCCGCCAGACACCGGTGGTGGAGACCCTGCTGGACACTCCGGAGATGCACTCGCCTTCGGCTCGGCATGACACAGGTCCTGTCATATCGAGCCATGAAACCGGTTTTGTCATACCGAGCGAAGCGAGCGTATCTCAAGACGTAATCGTGGAACCCTCTGCCCCGGAACTCCTGGCCATTCTGGAGCCGAAGGTACTCAAACTCAAGCTCTACGCGGCCCTGCTGGACAGTGCCGCCGCCGAACACGCTGCCCGTACCGTAGCCATGCAGACCGCGACCGACAACGGAAATCAGCTGCTGGACGAACTCACCCTGCAATACAACAAGGGCCGTCAGCAGAAAATCACCAACGAAATCCTAGACCTCGCCGGTGGCCAGGTTGCCGAATAATCTTGTAAAACTGACCCCACAGACCCATATGAAGAAGTATATTCAAGACAACCGCGACCGCTTTTTCGATGAACTGTTCTCCCTGCTGCGCATCCCTTCGATAAGCGCCCGCCCGGAGCACAAAGCCGATATGTACCGCTGTGCGCAGCGCCTCACGGAACTCCTGAAGGAGGCCGGGGCCGATGAAGCCGGGGTGTACGAGACCGCCGGTCATCCCGTGGTCTTCGGCAGCAAGGATATTGGGGCGGAAAGGACCGTGCTGGTCTATGGCCATTACGATGTGCAGCCCGTGGAGCCGCTGGAAAAATGGCGCACGGACCCCTTTGAACCGGTGATTGCGAAGGATCCGGTCAGCGGGGAGGAGGCCATTTACGCCCGGGGAGCCAATGACGATAAGGGCCAGCTGTTCATGCATCTGAAGGCCTTTGAGTTCCTGCTTCGGACGGGCCAGCTGCGGCACAATGTGAAATTCATCTTCGAAGGCGAGGAGGAAATCGGCAGTCCGTCCCTGCCCGCCTGGGTGCAGGCGCACAAGGAGCTGTTGAGGGCCGATGTGATTCTGGTCTCCGACACCACGATGATCTCCGAGAAAGTGCCGTCCATCAACTGCGGAATGCGCGGCCTGGCCTATCTGGAGGTGACGGTGACCGGTCCCAACAAGGACCTGCATTCGGGCCATTACGGCGGTGCCGTGGCCAATCCCATCCACGAGCTCTGCGCCCTCCTGGCCAGCCTGCACGATGCGGATGGGCGCGTAACCATCCCTGGCTTCTATGACGATGTGGTGGAGCTTTCGGCCGAAGACCGGGCCCTGCTGAACCGCGCGCCCTTCGACATGGAGGAATACAAGAAGTTCCTGGATATCAAGGAGGTAAAGGGCGAGAAAGGCTACACCACCCTGGAGCGGACCGCCATCCGGCCCTGTCTGGATGTATGCGGCATCTGGGGCGGCTACACCGGCACCGGCGCCAAGACCGTGCTGCCGTCCGTGGCGCACGCCAAGGTGTCGATGCGGCTGGTGCCCAACCAGCGTTCGGCGCAGATTACGCGGCTGTTCCAGGAGCACCTGCAGCGCATTGCCCCGCCGTGTGTGAAGGTGGACATCACGCCCTGTGAGGGAGGCGAGGGCTTCCTGATCCCCATCAGCTCCTCCGCTTATCAGGCTGCATCCCGCGCCATGACCGAGGTGTACGGCATCGAGCCCGTCCCGGCGCGCGGCGGCGGCTCTATCGCTATTCTGGCCGATATGCAGCAGATCCTGGGCATCGACCCGCTCCTGATGGGCTTCGGCCTGGAGCGGGACACCATCCATTCTCCCAACGAGAGCTACCTGCTGCGGCAACTCTTTGCGGGGATGGAATCCATCGCCCTGTTCTACCGCTATTGGTAGGAGAGGATTCTATTTTCGAAGGTATTTCCAGCCGATTACCGGCAGCGCGAAGGCCAGCAGGCAGGAGATAATCCAGAAGACGGATACGGGGAAGAAGTTGTACAGGCCGTCGGCACTGTTGTCCTGGATCAGGAGGCCGCTCACCATCGACTGCAGGCCGGCCATCGCATAACTGGAAATGCCCACAATGCCCAAAGCGGCCCCCGTTGCCTTCCGGGGCACGAAATCCAGGGCCATCAGGCCGGCTACGATGCAGAATACCACGCTGAAGGCGCAGCTGAAGACGGCGACGAAGGCCATATTGGCGGCGGCGCCGCCCTCCAGGAAGAGAAAGCCAGCTAAGGCTGACACCGCCAGAACCCCCGAAATGACCACGGGCCGCACCCGGTTCCCGCGGAACAGGACGTCGGACAGCCATCCGGCCGCCAGATTGCCCGCGATGCCGAAGCCTTCGGCCAGGCCGATAACTGATGTGGCCGTCTCCAGCGAAAAGCCCTTTTGCTTCTGCAGGAACAGTACGCCCCAGTCGCTTACCGCATGCTGGGTGATATAGATGAAGGCCGAAGAAATGGCGATGACCCAGATGCCGGGATGGCGGAACACCCACTTCTGGAGCTCCTTGGTGGGGCG
>CACYHZ010000009.1:0-34598 GCA_902774345.1 uncultured Bacteroidia bacterium
TCAGACGCCCTTTCCGTGGACGAGGCCCTGGAATGGCTCCAGTAGCCTTCGACCGGGTTTAGATCCGTCCCAGACGGTTGGCGACAAAGGTCATCCGGCGGGCGAATTCCTTCCGCCCGATAAAAGAAAGGATGGCGGCGATACCCAGGCCCGATGCCGCCCCGGTCAGGGCCAGCCGCAGGCTGTTCATCACCTTGCCCATCGGATATTCGCGCATCTTGATGTAATCTTCCAGCACGTGCTCCAGGTCCTCGGCTCCCATCGCCCCGCGATAGGGATCCAGGTCGTCGAAGCCGAAATTGGCGCCGGAAATGTACTGGCATACCTCGAAGCAGTTCTCATAATGCTCCGCTTTCCAGAACTTGTCCACATCCTTGGCCAGGAAGGGAGCGGTGGCGGCATCGTCGAATACCTTGGCGCGCGGGTCCACGGGACGGTTCGGGTCCACGGGTTTGGTGGGCAGACCGGCGCCGGCCTTGATGCCGAAGGCCTCGAACTGCTCGGGGCTCACGAACAGGTACGAAGCGATGTCCCACATATCGGCCACGAATGTCGCGCGTTCCTTCACCAGTTCCACCACAGCCTGCACATATTCGCGCGTATAGATATGGTTGGCGAAGTCGGCGCCGAAGCCTTCGAAGCTGGCTCCGGCCGTGAGGGCGTTGCAGGGGCAGTCCACCACCTTCATCCCATGGCTTTCCAGCACGGGGATGAAGAGGTCGGTCAGCTCCTCGCTGCTCTTCATCCGGAGGTATTCCTTGTTGTACCACTTGGCTTTTTCCACGTTGAAACGGGCACCGGACTTGATCACGCGGTCCAGGGAGAACACGGGGACCAGCTCGTCAATGGTGTACAGCTCCCGTTCGCCGCCGGGGTTCCAGCCCAGGAAGGCCAGCAGGTTCACGAACGCCTCGGGGAAATAGCCGTCTTCGCGGTAGCCGCGGGACACTTCGCCGGTTTCAGGGTTTTTCCACTGCAGCGGGAACACCGGGAAGCCCAGGCGGTCGCCGTCGCGCTTGGACAGCTTGCCTTTGCCGTCCGGCTTCAGCAGGAGGGAAAGATGGGCGAAGCGGGGCATGGTATCGGTCCATCCAAACGCTTCATACAGAAGATAATGCAGGGGCAGGGAAGGAAGCCATTCTTCGCCGCGGATCACCTCGGTGATTTCCATCAGGTGGTCGTCCACGATATTGGCCAGGTGGTAGGTGGGCAGTTCATCGGCCCGTTTCCACAGCACCTTGTCGTCCAGAGTGTCGGTGTTCACTTCCACGTGGCCGCGGATCAGGTCGTCCATCTGCACCACCCGGCCGGCGGGCATCTTGAAACGGACGGTCCAGTCGGTGGTGGTCTCCAGCAGGCGCTGGACCTCTTCGGCGGGCAAGGTAAGGGAATTGCGCAGTTGCACCCGCGTGGCCGCGTTGTACATGAAGGTCTGTCCCGCAGCCTCGGCTTCAGCGCGGCGGGCGTTCAGCTCCTCGGCGCTGTCGAAGGCGTAATAGGCCCAGCCTGCCGCCACCAGCTGCTCGGCGTACTGCCGGTAGATGGGCCGGCGCTGGCTTTGCCGGTAGGGAGCGTGCGGGTGCCGCTCGCTGGCGGTCTCCACCACCTTTCCATCCTGGTCCACGCCTTCGTCCGGGATAATCCCGCACCAGCGCAGGGCCTCGATGATATAGGCTTCGGCTCCCGGTACGAAACGATGGGAGTCGGTGTCCTCGATACGGATAATGAAATCTCCACCTTTCTGCTTGGCATACAGGTAGTTATACAATGCCGTACGCACGCCGCCCATATGCAGCGGACCGGTGGGAGACGGGGCGAATCTTACGCGGGTTCTTCTTTCCATGCTGTTTTGCAATTAGGGGCACAAATTTAGCGGATTCCGGGCAGATTTCCAACCGGCCCCCGCTTAATTGCTGTGCGCCCTGCGGATGGCCGGGATGTTTTCCAGGTCGGCCTTGCGTTCGCCGGGTTCGATGCACAGTGCCGGCTTCTTTTCGGTGGCGAAGTTGAAGTGCCGGGCGTTGTCGGAGTTGTTGTAGCCGATCTTGATGGTTTCGGCGCCGCCGGGGAGGGATACTTCGCTGCCATGATCGGACAGGTCCCACTGGAAAGCTTCGTCGATGATGACCAGGTTGCCCAGGTCCTTGTTCAGGCCCAGTCCGCCCAGGTCCATTTGGAAGCCCGTGACAATGGCCGTGATGCGCACTTTGTCCCCGAACTCGGGATCGTTGTCCCAAATGATACCTTTCTTGAAGTGGTTCGCCGTTCCGGTGTACTTGGAGATCATGTCGTCAATCTTCTCCAGGTCGCTCATCTTGGCGCCGCGCTCGTTGTTGCCGGTGGTGATGTTGATGAGCACGTTCTTGGCGGTCTTCAGGTCGAAGTCGTTCAGGAGGGGACTCTCGAAGGCGCCCTTCACTGCCTGCTCCAGACGGTCGTTGCCCGTGCCTTCGCCGCTGCCCATCAGGGCCATGCCGCTGTTGCGCATCATCTTGCACACATCCTGGAAGTCCACATTGATGTAGCCGGAGCAGCTGATGACCTCGATGATGCCGCGCACGGCGGTGGCCAGCACCTCATCGGCCTTGGGGAAGGCTTCCTGGATCAGGGTATCGCCGAAGAACTGGTACAACTTCTCGTTGTTGATAATCAGGAGGGAGTCCACGTTCTTTTCCAGTTCGTGGATGCCGTCCACGGCCTTGGACTGGCTTTCGTTGCCTTCGTTCTTGAAGGGGATGGTCACAACGGCCACGGTCAGGATGCCGCGCTCCTTGGCCATCTTGGCAATCACGGGCGAAGCACCGGTGCCGGTGCCGCCGCCCATACCGGCGGTGATGAAGAGCATCTGCGTGCCGCAGTCCAGCACTTTCCGGGCAATCTCGTCCTGGCTTTCCAGGGCGGCGTTGCGGCCGGCGGTGGGGTCGGTTCCGGCGCCCAGGCCGTTCTGACCCATCTGGATTTTCACGGGCACTTCACTGCTCATCAGGGCCTGCGCATCGGTGTTGCACACGATAAAACTGCAGCCCTGGATATTCTGGCGGTACATATAGTTTACGGCATTGCAGCCGCCGCCACCTACGCCCACCACTTTGATGATGGCATTTTCGGGGTTCCAGTCGTTGGGAACGATATTTTTGTCGCTGTTGTAAATCATAGCCTATTCCTCATTCGCTTTGTCGTAAATCTTCAGGGCCTTGTCCTGTACCGTGTTCCAGAAAATGGACAGGAAGCCGGTCTTTTCGGTCTTGGGCTTGGCCACCTTCACCTTCTTGGTGCGCGGTTTGGCATCCTTGGGCTCTTCGGGTTTCTGGACCGGTTCGCCGAATTCTTCAGGGGCGAAGAGCGCATCCTTGGGTTCCTCGACGCTTTCGTCGGTCACCTCCACTTCCATCATCTCCTCTTCGTCCGGCACCTCGGGCTTTTCGGGCATGCTGACGCAGTCCGGCAGGCCGTCTTCCTTGGCCGACAGCACCATGCCGATGGCCGATGTCGCCGCGGTGGAATAGACCCCACTGCCCACAGCAGCGGAGAAAATGAAGCGCGGATAGCCCTTGCGGACCTCGTAGCCGGACATCTCCTTCACCAGGTTGATGAAGTTGGTGAGTTCGGCACCGCCGCCCGTGATGACGATACCGCTGCGCAGGGCATTCTGCAAGCCGCTTTCCTGGATGTAGTAGAGGATGGCTTCCACGATTTCCCGGCTGCGGCAGTCGATGATTTCGGCGATATAGCGGACGGGCACTTCCTTGAAGGGTTCGGAGAGGCGGATCTGCAGCACCTTTTCGCTCAACGAAGCCAGCTTGCCGGGGATGCAGGCGCCGAAGCGCTTCTTGATCTTTTCGGCCAGATCCTCGGCGATGGAGCATTCGGTGCGGATGTCGTTGGTGATGGACTTGCCGCCGAAGGGGATGGAGGCGTAATAGCGCATGATGCCGCCGTGATAAATGGCTACGGAAGTGACGCCTGCGCCGATATCCACCAGGGCAACGCCACCGGCCATCTCCTCGTTGGTCAGGACGGTGCGCGCCACCACCTCAGGCAGGAAATACTTCTTGGCCACGGCGATTTCCAGGCTGTTGAAAATCTTGTCCAGCGCGGTCGTGGCCCTGCGGCTGCCGATAAACACCTTAAAGTTGCCTTCCAGTTCCTCGCTCAGGGTGCCCACCACCTCGTCTTCCACCAGCTGGATTTCATCGTCGATGGAGAAGGACTGGGCCACGGCGCCATACATGATCTGGCTTTCCGGATTGGGCAGGGGATAGGTCTCCAGGGCGATGGATTTGAGGCTCTGCACTTCTTCGGACGAAATGTACTCGTCCGGATTGGTCCGGCGGATGCGGGCCGAAGCCGTCACCTGTGCCACTTCGCTGCGGGGCATGCCCACCACCACTTGCAGGATGCGGATCATCAGTTCCTTCTCCGCTTCCTGGATGGCGGCCTTCAGGCGGGCGGCGGCCCGCATCGGGTTGGTGATCAGGCTGGCCCGTACGCCCTCTGACGGCGATTCCTTGTAATAGACAATCTGTACGTCGTCTCCCGTTACCCGGGCCACGCACAGTCCGAACTTCGAACTGCCCAGGTCAATTGAGGCTATGTATTTTTCTTCCATATGATTAGATTTGATTATTTCAGTGTTATCTGCGGCAGATAAGCTGTCCGCTAAAGCGTACGTCCACGCTCTGGTACCAGCCCGGGTCGTGGGAGGGGACAACGCTTTGGTAGTAGGTGCCCATGAGCGAGAACTTGTCTTCCACGCGGGTGGGCGAGCCGAAGAGGAAGCGTTCCTTCCCTTCGCGCGGGATCATCACCAGGTCTCCCTTCCCGTTCACGCTGATCTGGCTGATGTTGCGCAGCCACACGGTGCTTTCCATATAGTTCACCAGGCCGATAATCTGGTCCAGCCAGGCCTTCTGCTGCGGGTCCTCCGGGGCGCCTTTGAAGCCTCTGGGTACCTTCAGCGGCAGTTTTCCGTCAATCACCGGCACCTGCACGCTGCCCCGGGCCTGGAGCGGGAACAGGAAGCCGGACGCGTCGGCATAGTAGCCGTTGGAACCGTCCTGGAAGCGCACCACCGGCTGGCGCTGGCTCAGGGAAACGTGCAGAATCCCGTCGTCGGTGAGCCAGGCTTCGCAGTCGCGGACGGCGCTGTGGCCGTTGATGATGCCTTCAATCCGCCTGAGATCCACGCTGTCCAGCGGCAGGCCGGCATAGGCCCGGTATTCCTTCTCCAGCCAGAGCTCGATGTCCTCCCGGGTTACGAAACGGCGTTCCAGGCTGTCCGTGACGGTCACGTCCAGCGTGCCTTTGCCCTGACAGGTGGTGACACGCCGCTCTCGGGCCGACATCCCGGATGTGAGAATCCAGATGCCGGCGCAGCCCAGCACGAGCAGTAAGCCCAGCCCCTTTCGAACTATTGGTTTCATGACCGTTTTTCCAGCAATTCGGTAATGGGTTCAATATAGCGGTCGATGTTCCCTGCGCCGAAGGTCACCAGTACATCTACGGGCTCTTCGGACAGGTAGTCCATCAATTCTTCTTTCTTCAGCAGCACTTTCTCGGGTGCCGTCACGTCTTTGAAGATCATTTCGGAAGTGACGCCGGGAATGGGTTCTTCGCGGGCGGGATAAATGTCCAGCAGGATCAGTTTGTCAACCTTCGAGAGGGAGGCCGCAAATTCCGGGGCGAAGTCCCGCGTACGGGTGTACAGGTGCGGCTGGAAAATGCCGGTGAGTTTCCGTCCGGGGAAGATGTCGCGGATGGAGGAGATGGCACTGGCCAGCTCGGCCGGATGGTGGGCATAATCGTCGATATAGGCCACTCCGGGGCGGTTTACGTGCACTTCCAGACGCCGTTTTACGCCTTCAAACGTGCCGATGGCGGCCTTCACGGCCTCCGGATCCAGCCCGTAGGTAAGGGCGATGGCGGCTGCCGCAACGCTGTTCTCGGCATTCACCCAGCCGGGCGCGCCCACCCGCACGTCGCGGAGGATGCCGCCGGGATACTGCAGGTCGTAGTGGAAGCAGCCCAGCTGGTCCGGGTGCGGATCCAGGGCGCAGAAATCGGCGCTGCGGTCGGTATAATGATAGGTCAGTACCCGGGCCTTGGTATCGTCCGGTCCGATGGGCGTGCCTTTCTTGGCGATGACGGTGCCGCTCACCTGGCTGGCGAAGGCCTTGAAGGCTTCCACCACGTGGGCGTAGTCGCCGTAAATGTCCAGGTGGTCGGGGTCCACGGCCGTAATCACGGCAATTTCCGGGAACAGCTGCAGGAAGGAACGGTCGAATTCATCGGCTTCTACCACCACGGTCTCGTTCCGGGACATCAGCAGGTTGGTGCCGTAGTTCCGGGAGATGCCGCCCAGGAAGGCGCTGCAGCCTTCGCCGGAAGCGGTGAAGATGTGGGCCGTGAGGGTGCTGGTGGTCGTTTTTCCGTGGGTGCCGGCAACGGCCAGGCAGCGCTGGCCGCGGGTGATCTCGCCCAGTGTCCGGGAACGTTTGAGCACGGTGTACCCCTGATCCATCACCTTCCTGAGCTCGCCCAGGTCATGGGGAATGGCCGGAGTATAGACCACCAGGGTTTCAGCCTTATCGGCCGGGACCAGGTCCGGACGGTCTTCGTAATGCACGGGGATGCCTTCCGCCTCCAACTGGGCCGTCAGTTCCGAAGGCGTCCGGTCGTAGCCGGCTACCTGATACCCCTTGAACTTGTAGTACCGGGCCAATGCGGACATCCCGATGCCGCCAATACCTATGAAATATACGTTCGTCATACCAATTGATAGATTTCGTCACAAATGACCTGTGCAGCATTGCGCAGGGCCAGTTTCTGGATGTTTCCTTCCATCTTGCGGCGTCGCTCGGGGCTGTTCACCAGGCCGATGGCGGTGGTCATCAGCTCGTCCACGGCATCGCTGTCCTTCACCAGCAAGGCGGCTTCCTTGCGCACCAGAGCCATGGCATTGTGCGTCTGGTGGTCTTCGGCCACGTTGGGGGAAGGAACGAATACGGTTGCCTTTCCCATCGCGCAAAGCTCCGACACCGTGCTGGCGCCGCTGCGGGAAATCACCACGTCGGCGGCGGCATAGGCCAGGTCCATCCGGGCAATGAAATCGTAGGCGGTAATGCCCTTGACGTCGGGATGCCCGGCCATAAAGGCATCGACCCCTTTCTTATAGTATTTGCCGCACTGCCAGATGATTTCCACACCTTCGCCGTCGGGACAGCCGTCCTGGATCCAGTGCTTCATCGCATTGTTCAGGGTGCCGCTGCCCAGGCTTCCGCCCACGACGAAAATATGCTTCTTCTCGGGAGACAGGCCGTAGTACGTCATGGCTTCGGCCTTCATTTCGGGCGTCGCCGGCTGGGAAACAGCGCTGCGGATGGGGTTTCCGGACATCACCAGCTTTTCCTTGGGGAAGAATTTCTCCATGCCCTCATAGGCTACGCAGATGGATTGCACCCGGGAGCCCAGCAGCTTGTTGGTAAGGCCCGCAAAGCCGTTCTGCTCCTGGATGACGGCCGGAATCTTCGAGCGCTGGCATAGCCGCCTACGCCCACCACCACGTCGGGCTTGAACTCCTTGACGATGTCCTTGGCCCGTTTTACGCTGCCCAGCACCTTGAAGGGTACCTGCAGGTTGTTCATGAGGTTTTTCAGGTTCAGCTGCCGCTGCACGCCCACGATGGGAAGGCCCACGATCCGGAAACCTTCGGCGGGGACTTTTTCCATCTCCATCTTGCCTTCGGCCCCCACGAAGAGGATTTCCGTGTCGGGGTTCAGCGCCTTCAGCTGATGGCCGATGGATACGGCCGGGAAGATGTGACCGCCCGTACCGCCGCCGCTGATGATGACTCTGATAGCTTTGTAATCCATTATTCTGTCGTATCTTGTGTCCAACTGTGTTCCAAAAGCCGGGCGGCCTCGTCCTCCCGTCGTGCCATGTTCTCCCGGGCATCCTTGGATATGGACAGGAGGATGCCGAAGACCAGGCTGAAGACCAGGAAGGCGTTGGTTCCGTGACTCACCAGCGGCAGGGTCTGACCCGTCTGGGGGACCAGCGGCAGGTGCACGTTCACGGCCATGTGCATAAAGGCCTGTCCCGTGACCAGAATGATCAGGCCCGTGACAATAACCTTGTCGTAATATTTGTCACACTCCTTGGCCAGCATCGTTCCACGCGCCAGGAGGCTGAAATACAGGATGATGAGGATGGCGGCGCCCCATAGGCCCGTCTCCTCCACGATGAAACTGAACATGTAGTCGCCGAAGATCACCGGAACCTGGTATTTCTGGGTGCTGTTGCCGATGCCTTTCCCCAGCAGACCGCCTTCCTTGATGGCCAGGAGGGCCCCCACGGGCTGGTCCAGTTTTCCCCGGGCTGCCTTCCAGGGCTCCGATTCCCGTTTGCTGCTCAGCAGGATATCCATCGTGGCATCGTCGTCCTGGGTAATACGCCCGATGGCGGTGCCGATACGGCTTTCCTTCAGCCAGCCGGCCTTGTAGGCGCCGAACATCAGCAGTACGCCCACGCCCAACACGGCCACCACATAGCCGATATCGCGGACGTCGATACCGCCCACCAGCACCATCAGCACCATGATGGCCCCGATGAAAAGGGCCGATGAGTTGGACCCCATCATCACCATCAGCGTGATCAGCAGGATGGGCAGGTAAATGTAGGCCACCTTCTGCCACAGGTCCTTTTCAAGAAAGCTCAGGCGGCTGAATTTCTGCGCCAGCAGGGGTGCCCACTTGAAGTCCTGCCGTTTGTAGGTGTCCAGGGCCCAGCCCAGGTACATGATCATGAACAGTTTCACGAATTCGTACACGTGTACCTGTTTGCCCATCACCAGGAGGATTCGCCGGGCGCCGTTGATGGAACCGGCCCGCACGAAACCCAGGTTCAGGTTCAGCACCAGGATGATCAGGATGCCGAACGAGGCGGCAAAGCCCAGCATGGACAGTTTCCGGTACCATTCCACCTTGCCGAAGAAATACAGCGAGAAGATGAGGACGAAGCCCAGGGCCACCACTTTCAGCTGGTCCACCATGATGGACACACGGTCAATCCCGTGTGCATTGTCAACCAGGCGGGGCGTACTGGAGAACACCGAAATCACCGAAATCATCATCAGGAACAGGGCGATCAGGAAAATCACCTTGTCCCCGGTGAAGCGGTCCATCAGGTTCGCCAGCCGGCTGATGAGGCTCTGTTTGCTCTTGGCTTCTTCCATAGGGGTTTTAGAGTTTACGGACGGCAGCCTTGAACTGCTCGCCGCGGTCTTCATAATTCTTAAACAGGTCGAAACTGGCACAGCAGGGGCTCAGGAGCACCACGTCGCCGGCTTCGGCAAAAGCGGCGGCCTGCCGCACGGCCTCTTCGGCCGAAAGGGCGTCGGACATCCGGGGAACCATATCTCCGAAAGCAGCGTGAATCTTGGCGTTGTCCACGCCCATGCACACGATGGCCTTCACTTTCTCTTTCACCAGCTCGTTCAGCACGCTGTAGTCGTTGCCTTTGTCGGTGCCGCCTACGATCCATACCACAGGGCGTTTCTGGCACTCCAGCGCATACCAGGCGCTGTCGATGTTGGTGGCCTTGGAGTCGTTGATGTACAGCACGTCCTTGATGCTCAGCACGGGCTCCAGCCGGTGTTCGATGGGTTGGAACGTGGCCAGGGATTCGCGGATGACCTTATTCTCGATGCCGGTAGCCTTGGCGGCCAGGGCTGCAGCCATCGAATTGTAAATGTTGTGCTTGCCGCCCAGGGCCAGCTCCTCCAGAAACAGGTCGGTCTCCTCCTTATCATAGCGCAGAACAATCTTGTCATCCTTCAGGAAGGCGCCCTGCTCCACTTCCTTCTCCTGGGAGAAGGGAAGCATCTTGCATCGAAGCACAATCTTGGACAAGTGTTCTACGGTAATGGCGTCGTCGGAGTCGAAGATGAAGCAGTCGCTGGGACGCAGGTTCCGGGTAATGTTGAACTTGGCGGCCACATAGTTCTCCATTTTGTGGTCGTAGCGGTCCAGGTGGTCCGGCGTGATGTTGGTGATAATGGCGATGTCGGGCCGGAAGTCGTAAATATCGTCCAGCTGGAAACTGCTGATTTCCAGGACATAATAGTCGAAGTGCTCGGTGGCTACCTGGTAGGCGTAGGACTGGCCGATGTTACCGCCCAGACCCACGTTCAGCCCTGCATTCTGCAGCAGGTAATAGATGAGGCTGGTGGTGGTGGTTTTGCCGTTGGAGCCGGTGATGCAAATCTTCTTCGCATGGTCATAGCGGCTGGCAAATTCAATCTCGGACACCACCCGGATGCCCTTTTCGCGGATCTTCTGCACCATGGGAACGGTTCCCGGAATGCCCGGGGACTTCACCACCTCGTCGGCGCTCAGGATCAGCTCCTCGGTATGCTGCCCCTGCTCGAAGGGAATGTCCCACTTGCGGAGCATCTCGGCATAGTTCTCCTTGATCTGTCCCTTGTCGCTCAGGAACACATCGAATCCTTTTACTTTGGCCAACACGGCTGCGCCTACTCCGCTTTCAGCGCCACCCAATACTACAACTCTCGACATATTTTTATCTTAATTTCAACAATGCTAACGTACTTACTGCCAGGATAATCCCCACAATCCAGAAGCGGACGGTAATCTTGGCTTCATGCTGGGCGGGAACCGGTTTGGGGAAGATTACCGGACCTTCCGGTGCCTTCTTGTCCTGGTAATGGTGGTGCAGGGGCGTCATGCTCCAGATGCGGTGTCCCACGCCCGTGCGTTTCTTGGTGATCCGAAAATACGTGCGCTGCAGCAGCACCGAAACGCTTTCGGTGAAAAACACGCCGCACAGCAGCGGAATCAGCAGTTCCTTGCGCATCAGCACGGCGCTCACGCCGATGATGCCGCCGATGGCCAGGCTTCCCGTATCGCCCATGAATACCTGGGCGGGGAAGGAGTTGAACCACAGGAAACCGATCAGGGCGCCCACAAAGGCACTCATGTAGATGGCAATTTCTCCAGACCCAGGTATATACATGATATTCAGGTAATTGGAGTCGATGATGTTGCCGCCCAGCCAGGCCAGGATACCCAGTACCACGCCCACGATGGCCGATGTTCCCGCTGCCAGGCCGTCCAGTCCGTCGGTCAGGTTGGTGCCGTTGGAACAAGCCGTAATCACCAGCACGATCATCAGGACGTAGATGGCCCATTTGGCGTACCAGCCCCAGGCCCCTTTCACCGGCGACAGCCAGCGGTAGTCAAATTCGTGGTTTTTCACGAAAGGGATGGTGGTCTTGGTGCTCTTCACCACGTCTTCTTCCTTGTATCGGCCCGTGGTGACCGAGGTTTCGGTCTCCAGGGTGCGCTCCACGCTGGTTTCCACTTCCACCTTTTCACGGATCACGATCTCGGGGCTCATCCAGACGGTGAGGCCGACGATGAAGCCCAGCACAATCTGGCCCAGGAGTTTCCCGTGCTCGGACATGCCCTCCTTGCGGTGCTTGAACACCTTGATATAATCGTCCGTGAAGCCCAGGGCGCCGCACCAGAGGGTACTCACCAGCAGCAGGATCACATAGACATTGGTAAGGTCGCAGAACAGCAGGGCGCTCACGACGATGGACATCAGGATAATGATGCCGCCCATCGTGGGCGTTCCTTTCTTCTGGATCTGGCCTTCCAGACCCAGGTCGCGCACGGTCTCGCCGATCTGCTTGCGCTGCAGCCAGCCGATGATGCTCTTACCCACCGTCAGGGACAGCAAAACTGCCGTAACCGCCGCCAGCATGGCGCGGAAGCTCAAGTATTGCATCAAGCCGATTCCCGGGAAATGAACCCCGGCAGCCTCTAACGCCTGAAAGAGGTGGTAGATCATAGATTCATCAGTTTAAAGGTTTCATTTACAATCGATTTCTCGTCGAAGGGGAACTTCTCCCGCCCGATTACCTGATAGTCCTCGTGGCCCTTGCCGGCCAGCAGGATGGTGGCTTCGGCGGGGGCGGTGAGGATGGCCGTGCGAATGGCTTCGCGCCGGTCGGTCACGAACAGCGTCTTGGCCAGGGCGGCGGGGGAGAAGCCGGCGCGGATGTCGTCGATGATGGCCTCGGGCTGTTCCGTACGGGGGTTGTCGGAGGTGACCACCACCCGGTCGGCCAGTTTCTCGGCCACGGCGGCCATTTCGGGACGCTTGGTTTTGTCGCGGTCGCCGCCACAGCCGAAGATGCAGATCAGCTGCCGTTTCGGCGCAATCTCCCGCAGGGCATTCAGGACATTCTCCAGGGCATCAGGGGTATGTGCATAGTCGATGACTACCACCACGCCTTTGGGTCCGCGGAGGTTTTCCAGACGGCCCGGGGCCGATTCCAGCTTGGACAGGGCCACCAGCGTTTCGGTGCTGTCCATTCCCAGGCAAACGGCGGCGCTGTAGATGGCCAGGAGGTTATACGCATTGTGCAAGCCGATGAGCCGGACCCAGGTCTCCACTCCGTCCAGCTTCAGCAGCATCCCGTCCACGCCCTGTTCCAGCACGCGTGCGGTATGGTCGGCCAGGCCCTTGACGGAATAGGTAACCACCTGAGCCCGTGTATTCTGCACCATTACGGAACCGTGCTTGTCATCGGTATTGATGAGGGCGATGGCACCTGCCGGAAGCATGTCGAAGAACAGCTTTTTGCAGCGCAGGTATTCTGCGAAGGTCTTGTGGTAGTCCAGATGGTCGTGCGTCAGGTTGGAGAAGATGCCCATTGCGAACTGCAGGCCGGTCACACGGTCCTGCTCCACGCCGATGGAACTCACCTCCATAAAGCAGTGGGAGCAGCCTTCGTCCACCATCTGGGCCATCAGGCTGTTCAGCGTGATGGGATCCACCGTGGTGTTTTCGGTCTCCAGCCGGCGCGTTCCCACGTAGTTGGCGATGGTCGAAAGCAGGCCGCAGTGATAGCCCAGTCCCATAAAGAGCTTGTACAGCAGGGTGACCGTAGTGGTTTTTCCGTTGGTGCCGGTAATGCCCACCAGGGTCAGTTTCCCGGACGGATGCCCGTAAAATGCATCGGCCGCCAGGGCCACCGCCTTCCGGCTGTTCTCCACCTGCACGAAGCAGATCTCCGGGGAGGCGTCAAGCCCCTCGGGGACGCTTTCGCAAATGACCGCCACGGCCCCTTTGCGAATGGCTTCCGGAATGTAGGCGTGCCCGTCGCTGGCATAGCCCTTTACGGCTACGAACAGCGCACCCGGCACCACTTTCCTGGAGTCGCTGCAAATGGCGCTGACTTCCAGCCCGGACGTTCCGATGAGGCCCTTTACCTCCACATTCCGTATGATCTCACTTAGTTTCATTTTAATGTAATTTTCACCGTTTCACCCAAGTCACATTTGTTTCCCGCAGCCGGGCTCTGGGCTGTTACGTGGCCCATTCCCTCGTACTGGCAGTTCAGGCCTGCCGACTCGATGGCATAGAGCGCATCCTTCAGTCCGCAGCCCTTCACATCCGGCACCACCCGCTTTTCCCATTCCATCGTTTTCTCCATGACCGGAACCTGTGCGGATGCTTTGATTTCCGGATCCCATTCCCCGTCCAGCGCATACAGTTTGTCCACGATGTCGCGGATGGCCAGCGCCGGCATGGTGCCGCCGTAGAAGCTCTTACCCGACAGGTAGGAATAGACGGTAACCAGAATGGTGTATTTGGGATTGTCGGAGGGGAAGAATCCGACGAAGGTACCCTGATTCTTCTTTCGGCCCATTGCGTCGTGGTACGGGTCTGTGCTGCCGCCTCTTTCGCTGGGCTGCAGCACTACCTGTGCCGTACCGGTCTTGCCGCAGACGGGCAGTTTGGCGCCCTTCAGGCGGGTAGCCGTACCATGCTCCACCACTGCCCGCAGCGCGCGGGTCACCGTATCGGCCGTGGCAGGGGAGCAGATGCTGCTGTTCAGCGCCGTGGGTTCAAACTTCCGGATCACCTTGCCATCCTTTTCGATGCTTTCCACCAGGTAGGGCTTCATCATCCGGCCTTTGTTGGCGATGCCGTTGTAGAAGGTGGCCACGTGCAGGGGCGTCACGCTGAGGCCGTAGCCATAGGCCGTGGTGCCCAGGGTGGTCTTGGACCAGGAGGCGGTTCCCGGACGGTTCACGACGGGACGTCCCAGGCCTGTGATATCGAAGTCGAAGGCTTCGCCCAGCCTGTAGGAGTAGATATGGTCGAAGAGTTCCTGCGGCTGCTTGCCGTAGTGCTGCTCGGCCAGATAGGTGAAAACGTAGTTGGAGGAAATCTCGAAGCCGTGCATCACCGAAATGTCCCGGCGACCGGTTTCCCGCTGGTAATCCAGGATATGTACGTCCTGCTTGTAATTGGGGACAAAGCCGTTGTTGGTGGGGATGGTCTGGTCCAGGCTCTTTACGTAGCCGTCTTCCACCAGCGAGAGCAGGGTCACGGTCTTCATCACCGATCCCTGTTCGCCCACTTCGCGGAGGGCCAGGTTCTCCCGCTCCCACAGCACCGTCTGCGGCGTATTGCCGCGGGACAGGTTCACCATGGCGCGGATGGCCCCGGTTTTGGCCTCCATGATGATGCAGATGCCGGCGCGGATGTCCTCGTTGGCATTGATCTGGGCACGCAGGGCCTTGTCGGCGATGTCCTGGAAATCGACGTTGATTGTGGTGCGGATGTCATTGCCGTCCTGCACCTTCACCTGGGCCGAATCCAGGTCCCGCACCCAGCGCTTGTTGTCCGTGACGCGGCGCCATTCGTAGCCTTCGCGGCCGTGCAGTTCGCTGTCGAAGCTGGATTCCAGGCCAATCCGGTTCTGCTCCTTCACGTAGCCGATCACGCGGCGGGCCAGGGAGTCGTAGGGATAGATGCGCTCCTCGTGCTCTTCGACGATGATGCCGCCGGTATAGGGCCCTTCCCGGAACAGGGGGAAGGTTTTCACCCGCTGCAGGGTGGCCAGATCCAGGTTCTTCTGGAGGCGCAGGTATTTGGAGCCGCGGGCCCGGCCGTCCAGGATGGCCTTGGCGTAGTCGGCGGCGCTCTTGTCGTGGAATTCGGCGCTCAGGCAGGCTGCCAGTTCCCGGGCCTTTTCCTGCCAGGCGCGCTCCAGGCTGTCCTTTCCGGTCTGGATGTATTCCTGCTTGCGCACGGTGCAGTCCATATACAGGTCGTACAAGGGGGCCGAAATGGCCAGCGGACGGCCGTCAGTGGCCAGGATGCGTCCCCGCACCGGCGCCTCGATGTGCTTTTGCACCGTGGGGCGGAACAGGTCGATGACCCGGTCGTCCACCTTGTAGGTGAGCTGGATCTTCACGATCCACACCAGGATGGCGATGCCCAGTACCATGAACAGCATGGACAGGAAGAACATCACCACGTGGATTCTGTCGCGGCCAACGATGGTGTCTTGTATTTCGCTGTTCTGGTTCATCTGGACTTGATGATGGTTGCGGGTTCATCGGGCAGGGTGGCGGGGGAGCCCAGCTCCCGGAGCCGTATTTCGGCGGCCGATGCGCTCTTGAGCTTCACCAGCGCCGCTTCTTTTTCCGCATGGTGGATGCGGAGGGTTTTCAGGGCGATTTCGTTGTCGCCGACCCGGGTAAGGGTCTTGTCCACCTGCAGGCTCAGCAGGATGGTCACCCACATCAGCAGGAACAGGTACATGATGTGGACGTAGTATTTATCGGCCCGGATGCGCAGCAGGAATTCGCCGTTGCGCAGGGACCGCATGGTGTTGCGGAACGATGTCCAGGCACTGAATACGCTCATGCTTCGGCCCTCCTTTCCGCAATCCGGAGCTTCGCGCTGCGGGCGCGGGTATTTCCGGCGATTTCATTTTCTTCCGGCAGGATGGGCTTGCGGTTCACGGCCTCCAGCGGAGCCCAGACCCGGCCATAGACATCCTGCGTTACGGTTCCGTCCACATTGCCCGTCTTGATGAAGTTTTTCACCATCCGGTCTTCCAGGCTGTGGTAGGTGATGACAACCAGGCGGCCGCCGGGCTTGAGGCTGCGGGTGGCGCCTTCCAGGAACTTTTCCAGCGCCCGCATTTCCTGATTCACCTCGATGCGGAGGGCCTGATAGACCTTGGCCAGCACCTTGTGCTCGGCGCCCTTCGGGAGCATCCGGGCGATGGCGCGGTCCAGGTCTCCGGTGGTGTGCAGGGGCCTTCCGGCCGCGATGAGGCGGGCCATGTTCCGGGCGCCGTCCACCTCGCCATACAGCTTGAGGATGCGTTCCAGATCGGCTTCTGCATAGTTGTTCACCACCTCTTCGGCGGTCAGTTTGCCTTCCCGGTTCATCCGCATGTCCAGCGGGGCTTCCTCGTAGCGGAAGCTGAATCCGCGTTCCGCGGTGTCGAACTGGTGGGACGATACACCCAGGTCCGCGAGGATGCCGTCGAACACGGCGTGGCCACTGCCATCCGCTTCACTGGAGGAGGGGGCGCTGTGCTGGAGCTTCGCCGCGTAGTTTTCAATGAAGCGGAAGTTGTTGTGAATCAGGGTCAGCCGGGGGTCGTCCGGGGCATTGGCCAGGGCGTCAGAGTCACGATCGAAGGCGATGACTTTCCCGTCACCGTTTAAGCGTGAAAGGATGGCGGCGGTATGACCACCGCCTCCGAAAGTGGCATCTGCGTATATTCCGTAGGGGATTGTGACCAGGGCGGAGACACTCTCCGTCAGCAGCACAGGGATATGATATTCAGACATTTCGAGACCTCCTTATTGCTTCTTTGCGGATAGTCTCGATGCGGTTTCCTTAAACTTCTCGTCGGAGAGAAGACCGGCCTTGCGCGTTTCCGGATTCCAGATCTGGAGCTTGTAGCCGACACCGCCGAATACCACCTCTTTGGTAATACCTGCACTTTCAAGCAGTTCTGACGGGAGGTTCAGCCGGCCCAGTTTCTCATCCGGAACCAGGGTATAGACGCCGTCATTGTACTTGGTCCAAAAATCAGCGTCTTCCGTATTCAGTTCAGGGTCGATTCCGTCCAGTACCTTTTCGCTCCTGCGTTCCCACTCCTCGGCGGCAAACAGGTCGATGCACTGCTGCTGGACGTTCTTCTTCACGATGAGGGTCATATTCCCGGCGCCGCCGCGAACCATCGCGTCACGGAAGGTGGCAGGGAGCACGATGCGCCCCTTGTCATCTACCTTGCCTGCGGCTGTTCCATAGAATCTGACCATAGTTAAACTTTCAACTTTCACGCTTGAGTGCAAAGGTAGCAAAAGTTTTCCATTTTATTACACTTTCTTCCAAAATTTTCCACATATTTTTCAATGCCCCATAGGGAGCCCCTGACAGGCTTGCAAATCCGGGATATCCGGCCTATCTTTGACGCCGGAGAGAAAGAGCCGCAAAACAAGTATTTGTATGCGGATCAAAGATTGGAGCCCGGACGAAAGACCCCGGGAAAAAATGCGCCTCAGGGGCGCGAAAGCCTTGTCAAACGCCGAACTGCTGGCTATTCTGCTGGGCAGCGGAACTGGCGGAAAGAACGTATTGGAAGTGGCGCAGGAACTGCTCGCCAGTGCAAGCGGCCGTCTGCTGGTGTTGGATGCGATGTCGTTGGAGCGCCTGACCTCCCAGAAAGGAGTCGGTCCCGTAAGGGCCATCACCATCGAAGCCGCCCTGGAACTGGGGCGGCGCATCTTCGACGAATCGGCCGTGGTGGACCGCCACCCCCTCACCTCGCCGGCGCTGGTGTACCGGCTGATGATTCCCCACATGAAAAACCTGGATCACGAAGAGTGCTGGGCCTTGTATCTGAATCGGGCCAACTTCCTGATAGGCAAGGAGATGGTGGGCTCCGGAAGCCTTGAACTCACCATTGTGGACACGCAGCGGATCCTGCGCCGGGCCATCGAAAAACAGAGCCGGAACGTGATTCTGGTCCACAACCATCCTTCGGGCAATCCATACCCTGGCCCGGCCGACATCAACCAGACCCAGATGTTGCGCAAGGCCCTGTCGGTGGTGGATATCTCCTTGCTGGACCACGTGGTTGTGGCCGACGACCAGTATTACTCCTTTGCCGAGGAACGCGCCGGCGGCCGTGGGAGATAAAAAATATTTTTTCTATATTTGTGAGTCAAACCCCTCAAACCGAAGGCTATGAAAGTGATCAATCTGGGTCAGAACCCCTCCGCTCTCAACAGTTTCATCGCAGAACTGCGCGATGTCCACATCCAAAAGGACAGCCTCCGTTTCCGGACCAACCTGGAACGCGTGGGCCGGGTATTCGCTTATGAGATTTCCCGCACGCTCAGCTATTCGGACAAGGATGTAGCCACGCCGCTGGGCGTGGCGCAGGTGGCCACTTTCGATACGCCGCTGGTGATTGCCGCTATCCTCCGGGCCGGCCTGCCCCTGCAGAGCGGCCTGCTGGACGTGTTCGACCGTTCGGAAAGTGCCTTCCTGTCCACCTTCCGCAAGTACGGAAAGGGGGATTATTTCAAGGTATTCGCCGATTATTGTACCTGTCCGTCCCTGGAGGGAAAGACCCTCATCGTAGCCGACCCCATGCTGGCTACCGGTTCTTCCATGGAAAGCGCCCTGAATAAACTGGCCGAAGAAGGCGGGCAGGCCGAGCACGTGCACATGGTATGCCCCGTGGCCAGCCGCTATGCCGTGGACCAGCTCCTGCAGCGCCTGGACGACCGCTACACCCTCTGGGTGGCGGCCATCGACGAGGAACTTACCAGTCACAACTACATCATCCCCGGACTGGGAGATGCCGGTGACCTGGCGTATGGCGGTAAAAGGTAATTATTCGCAGATCAGGGTGGCCGAGGTGCAATCCACCACGGTCACCGTTGCATAATCTCCCACCTTCAGTTTCCCGGCGGGGAATACGCACATCATATTGTTGGAAGCGCGGCCGCACAGCTGCGCAGGGTTGCGTTTGGACGGCCCTTCCACCAGCACCTGGACCTGCTTGCCGATCTGGGCGCGGTAACGTTCCAGGCTCTTGCGGTTCTGCAGTTCGATGATTTCGTTCAAGCGGCGGTTCTTTTCGGCGGCGGGAACGTCGTCCGCCATCGTGCGGTTGGCCAGGGTGCCCGGGCGGTCGGAGTAGGCGAACATGAAGGCCCAGTCGAAACCGACCTCCTCCATCAGGGAAAGCGTATCCTGATGATCCTCAAGCGTTTCCGAGCAGAATCCGGCAATCACGTCCGTGGTGAGTCCGCAGTCGGGAATCAGGCTCCGGATCTTGGCCACTCGCTCCAGGTACCATTCCCGGCTGTACTTGCGGCGCATCTTTTCCAGCAGGCGGGTGCTGCCCGACTGCACCGGCAGGTGGATGTGCTTGCAGATGTTCTCGTGCGCAGCCATCGTCTCGATGACTTCGTCGCTGATGTCCTTGGGATGGGATGTGGCGAAGCGCACCCGCAGGTCCGGGGCGATGGCTGCCACGCGGGCGAGCAGACCGGCGAAGTTCACGGTCTCGGTCTCGGACTTCCAGAGGTAGCTGTCCACGTTCTGTCCCAGCAGCGTCACTTCCTTGTAGCCTTTCTGATACACGTCGCAGGCTTCCCGGACGATGGAATGGGCGTCGCGGGAACGCTCCGCGCCGCGGGTGTAGGGCACCACACAGTAGGAGCAGACGTTATTGCATCCGCGCATGATGGAGATAAAGGCCGAAAGACCGTTCTTGTCGGTGCGCACCGGCGTAATGTCGGCGTAAGTTTCGTCCCGCGAAAGCAGCACGTCCATCTGCGGCTGATCCGGGGTAATGGCTGCCAGGAGGCGGGGGAGGGAGCGGTAGGCATCGGGACCCACCACCAGGTCCACTTTCCGGGTGTCCAACAGCTTGTCTTTCAGGCGTTCGGCCATACAGCCCACAATGCCCACCAGCACGCCCGGACGGGCTTTCCGCTGCTGCTGGAAGACCTCGATCCGGCCCCAGATGCGCTGTTCGGCGTTGTCCCGGATGGAGCAGGTGTTGGCCAGAATCAGGTCCGCCTCCTCCATCTTTTCCGTGCGCCCGTAGCCGGCCTTTTCCAGGATGGCGAAGATGACTTCGGTGTCGTTCACATTCATCTGACAACCGTAGGTTTCGATATATGCCTTCATATTATAGGACAATCATCAAGTTGTTGGAATTCAGGGAATTATTGTATATAAGCCGCTTGCAGGCCTGCATCACCATCTGGATGGCCAGGCTGGTTTCCGGATGCTCGGGATCCTCCCGCCAGGAGGCCGCCTTCTCGCGGATGTCGAAGCGGTGGCAGTCGTCCTGGAAACGCAGGATGATCTCGTCCCGGTCCAGGGACAGGCGGATTTCCAGCTTGTGGGGCTTCTTGTCAGCAAAGCCGTAAATGACCACCAGGTTGCCCATTTCCTCGATGTACATGGATACCCAGTAGGCCCGGTCGGCGCTTACGCCGCGCTCTTTGCAGAAGCCGACCACTTCTTCGGACAGGGCCCATACTTCTTCCTGCTTGGTAATAAGGCGGGATAGACGGTTTTCGGGTTCTACGCCGAAGTCTTCGGGTACGCAAAGGAAAGCCTCCAAGCCCTTCTGGCGGCGGTCCCGTTTCCGCCAAAGGATGAACTGGAGCAGGATGGTCAAGAGCAGCTGGCTGAAGAAGAAGGCCGAGAAAATGCCTTCCGCCCCCCATCTTTCCTCCAGGATGACGCCCATTCCGCAAAGCATGAGCAGTTCGCAGGAGATAAAGATCAGGTTCGCCATCCCATTCTTGCCGATACCCTGCATATAGGAACCCAGATTGCGGTTCCAGGTCATGATGGGCATGGACAAGGCATACCAGCTGACGGCGTGGACGCTGGGCCGGAATGCCTCGACGGTGCCGGGCATATAGAGGGATACCACCAGCGGGGTCACGAACAGGAACAGGATGGAGGCGATGCCCACAAAACCGAAGGTCCAGCGGTTGGCAAGGCGCATCACGTCCACCAGGCCGCCCCGGTCCTTTTCCCCGTAACTGATGCCGGAGAACATCAGCACGGCGCCGCTGATGCCGATGGGAATCGACAGCAGCATATATGACAGGTTCCGCTGTACGCCCATGGCGGCCATCGCCGTTTCGCCGCCGGATGCCATCACCATCTTGTCGATGAGGATGATGGCCAGCGCCCGGGAGGCCACCCGGAGTCCTGCCGGCATGCCGGCGGACAGGAACTGATTCACTTCCAGGCCCTTCATGTCGGCCAGATTAAAGTGGAAGAGGCGGTCTTTATGGAAGAAGTAGGTCAGCAGGACCCCCAGGCCCAGCAGATAGCTGATGGAGGTAGCCAGTCCCATCCCGAACATCCCGCCGTGAAAAACCGTGACATTCAGATAGTCGATGAGGACGTCGGAAACGGCCATCACGATACTGCCGATGCGCACCAGGTTCCACTTTCCGTCCAATTGCAGCACCGGAACCAGCACCAGGAACAGCAGCAGGGCCGGCGTGCCCAGGAAAACGGCTTCCAGGTATTGGACGGTCATTTCACCGACGGGGCCGTTGTCCGCTCCCAGCAGCCTGGCGAAGCTGTGCGGAGCCAGCAAGCCTACCACCAGGACCAGCAGGGCGATGCCGGCGGTAACCGCCATCGCCAGATTGAACAGGCCGTTCGCTTCCTTCAGCTTTCCTTTTCCGATGGCGATGGTCCCCATTTGTTGGAAAGCCGTCGTCAACAAATAACTGAAGATGCACAGGAAGACGAAAACCGGGGAGGCGATGCCGTGGGCGGCGATGGCTGTGGTGCCCAGGAAGCGGCCGATGAAGATGCCGTCGATGATGCCGCACAGGCTGTCGGCCAGCTCCGCCACCATAAACACCAGCAGGGTGTCCACAAAGTGCTTCCTGGTGAAAGCGGAAACGGGTTTGAAAAGTCTGTTGGGCATATCGGTCAAAAAGTGTGTAAAGTTACTGCTTTTTTTCGGAACTGCCACTTTTTCCCACCTGGCATAAAAAATGCAAGGCACTCCCGAAAAAAAACACTATCTTTGCCTTGATGAAAACATTCCGGCATATCGGTCTGGTCCTCGTCATGGCGCTGAGCCTGATGGGCCTGTCCGGCTGCGGCGCCTCCAAGCTGAAAGACATCGCCCTCACCTCCATGGACGTTTCGTACGTGGTTCCCACGTCGTCCCGCTCCATGGATGCCAAGCTCCTGCTGGGCATCGACAACCCCGCAATGGCCTTCACCGTGCAGGAAGTGAGCGGCACCATCCGCTATCAGGACAAGGAGCTGGCCCATTTCGTGGCCGGTCCCGTGAGCCTGGAAGCCCGCTGCCAGAAAGAGTACGAGATGCCCTGTACCGTCACGCTGGCCCAGGGAGCCTCGCTGCTGGACGTCCTGGTGATTGCCTCCCGGCGTTCGCTGGAGGGCCTCAAGGCCGATGTTGACCTGCAGGCGGCCCTGAAGAAGAACGGGGTCCTCAGGGCGCCTTTCCAATACCGGGACCTGGATATCGCCTCCTTTACCCAATAAGCCTATGAACAAGAACATTCTCCTGATAATCAGTTGTCTGTTCCTGAGCCTGGGAGCCCTTCGCGCCCAGGATACCACGCGGGTGCCCCCGGTGGACACCACCCTTGTCGGCCGCAGCATCCTGTCGGTGATGGGGTCCAACGTGGAAATCAACCAGACGCCCCAGGTGCGTCAGGCACTGGAACAATATACCCGCGGCAATGCCGAAAAGCCCATCACCGGCTATCGGATCCGTGTTTTCTACGACAACGGCCAGGGAGCCCGCGCCAAGTCCGAAAGCATTGAACGGGCCCTGAAGGAGCAACTGGGCCAGAAGACGCCGGTGTACCGCAGTTTCGAAAGCCCCAATTACAAGGTAACCGTGGGCGATTTCCGCAGCCGGGACGAGGCCCTTCGCATTTACAATGCCCTGAAGGGCACCTATCCCACCGCTTACATTATCAAGGAAAGCATCAATTATCCGCGCTAAGCCATGGCCGCCATCAAACAGGGACTGGAACAAAAGCTGCAGCAAAAGCTTTCACCGCTTCAGATTCAGACCATCAAGCTGATCGAGATGCCGGTGCAGGCGCTGGAGCAGCACGTCCGGGAAGTGCTCAACGACAACCCCGTGGTGGACGATACGCCCCAGAAGGGCGAGGACGAGCCCCGGGACGTGTCCATCTCCCAGGTGGAGGAGCAGGAGCAGAGCGGCGGTTCCCTGGAGGACAATTACGGCCCGCAGGACGACGACATCCCTTCCTATAATCTCCATGTGAACAACTGGGGCAAGGACGAGCGTCCGGAATACAATACCTTTTCCGTCAAACAGAGCTTCACCCAGAGCCTGCAGGAACAGCTGGGGTACCGCAACCTCACGGAGCACCAGCGTACGGTGGCCCTTTTCATCATCGGCTCCCTGGACGAGGACGGCTACCTGCGGCGGGACATCGAGTCCCTGGTGGACGACCTTGCCTTCCGGGCGGGCGTGGAATCATCGGCCGAAGAGGTGGAGCAGATGCTCCAGGTAATCCAGGAGTTCGAACCTTCCGGCGTGGGGGCCCGGGACCTTCGGGAATGCCTCCTGATCCAGCTGGAAGACAAGAAGCGAACGCCTTCGGTGGCCAACGCCATCCGGGTGCTGACCGAACAGTTCGACGCGTTCAAAAACCGTCATTTCCAGAAGATCATGGCCCGGCTGCACCTGTCGGAGGAGGAGATGAAAGCCGTTCTGGACGAGATCCGGCGCCTGAATCCCTCGCCGGGCGGCCAGATTGACGATTCCTACAACGACCAGGCCCAGCAGGTGGTGCCGGACTTCCGCCTGGACTACGACAACGGCCAGCTGCTCCTGAGCATGCCGCGTTTCTCGATCCCCGAGCTTCGCATCAACCGCAAATACTCGGAGATCATGGAAAACGGCCGCCTGTCACAGTCCAAGGCCGACAAGGAAGCGGCCACCTTCGTCAAGCAGAAGATCGATTCGGCCAAGTGGTTCATCGAGGCCCTGCGCCAGCGCCAGAATACGCTGGAAAGCACCATGCGCGCCATCATCGAATACCAGCACGACTATTTCATCGACGGGGATGAAAGTTCCCTGAAGCCCATGGTTCTGAAGGATATCGCCGAACGGACGGGCTTCGACATCTCCACGATTTCCCGTGTGGTGAACAGCAAGTGGATCGAGACCCATTTCGGCATCTTCCCGCTTAAATATTTCTTCTCCGAAGGCCTGGAAAACAGCGAAGGCGAGGAAGTGTCCACCCGCGAAATCAAGAAGGCGCTGCGCGAAATGGTGGACGCCGAAGACAAGCACAACCCCCTCACCGACGACGAACTGGTGGACGGCCTGGCCGCGAAGGGCTACAAGGTGGCCCGCCGCACCATCGCCAAATACCGCACCCAGCTGGATATTCCCAAGGCGCGGCTCAGAAGGGAGCTTTAGCTCAGCTGGCTACTGAATAAAGGCCAGGATTTCCGCTTTTTCAATCTTGTCACCCTGCTTGGCCAGGACTGCCACGAACAGGCCGTCCACGGCGGCTACGATGTCTTCCATCCCGTAATAGGTCTGGACGTGGCCGACCACTTCGCCGGCTTTCACCTTGCGGCCCACGACGGGCGCCTTGGAGGCATCGTCTACATCCACTTCCCACAGCAGCTGGCCCTTCACGGGGCTCTGCACGGGCGTGGCCTTGGGGTAGCGGGCGGTGTATTCCTCGATGGAGAACTTGGGCATTTCCACCACGGGACGGGTCACGACGATGGGGGCGCCGGCCTTGGCCTTGAAGTCCGCCAGTTCCTTGTTGAAGCGCTCCTTGGCGATGCCGCTGCGGTAGTCGCGGTACTGGCGCTCATGCATGGCCAGCTCGAAGAGTTCTTCATCGTCCTCGCCGTAATCCCAGCCTTCCTCGTCCATCATCTTGCGGAACTTGGACAGCTCGTCCGGATAGTTGTCCTGCGGGTTTCCGGTGCTGAATTCCAGGCCCTTTTCCTTGGCCAGGGCCACGATTTCAGGTGCCAGTTCGCCGGGCAGTTTGCCCATGTTGCCCAGGATCATGCCCCATGTATCCTTGTCGATGGTGGTCCAGCGGGGCTTGTCGTTGAGCATATTGAACAGGTTCATCAGGGCGGTGTTCTTCACATACTGGCTGAACGGGGTTACCAGCGGCGGGTAACCCAGGCGCGGCCATACGTATTCCACTTCCTCGAAAAGCTTCACCATCAGGGTGTCCAGGCTCATCTCGGGACGGCCATGGGCGCGCTGGGCGGCGTTGATGGCGCCCTGGAAGCCCTTGAGATCGGCCATCATGGAGCCCATCATGCCACCGGGAAGGCCGCAGCCCACCAGCAGGGACGTCATCTTGGCGTTGGACGGGTTGATCCAGTAGCCCAGAAAATCGTCGATGAATTTCTGGGTGAGGCGGCGTACTTCCATATAGGCGTCCATATTCAGGTCCTTCACCTGGAAGCCGTCGCAGCGCAGCATCTCGCGGATGGTGATCACGTCCGGATGCACCTTTCCCCAGGAAAGCGGCTCCACGGCTACGTCCAGATAGTCGGCGCCGGCGCGGGCCACCTCCAGCATGGAAGCAGGGGAGAAGCCGGGGCCGGTGTGGCCGTGGTACTGTACCTTGATGTGGGGGTATTTTTTCTTGATGGAGGCTACCAGCTCGCCCAGTACGTTCGGGCGGCCGATGCCGGCCATATCCTTGAGGCAGATTTCATCGGCCCCGTATTCCACCACCTTGTCCACGATATCCATATAATAGGCAACCGTGTGGACGGGGGAGTGGGTGATGGACAGCGCCACCTGGGAGATCATCCCGCCCTTCTTGGCGCCGATGACGGACCCTTTCAGGTTGCGGTGGTCGTTGAGGCCGCAGAAGGAGCGGGCGATGTCGGTGCCCTGTTTCTTCTTCACCTTGAACATCAGCTCCCGCACGTCCAGTGGCACAGGGTTCATCCGGAGGGCGTTGAGGCCCCGCTCCAGCATGTGGGTCTGGATGCCGGCCTTGTGGAAGGGCGCGGTCCAGGCGCGAACGGCCTTGTTGGGGTTCTCGCCGAACAGGAGGTTCACCTGCTCGAAGGCACCGCCGTTGGTTTCCACGCGGTCGAAGCAGCCCATGTCGATGATGGCCGGCGCCACTTCCACCAGCTGGTCCACGCGGGGTACGTACTTGCCCGAGCTCTGCCACATATCCCTGTACACCAGGGAGAACTTAATCTCACGTTTTGCCATATATGTCTATGAATCAAAATTTATATCACGTAATCCTTTACATCGGAAGCGCTGACCGGGGTGCCGCCCAGGATGAGCAGGCGCTCCACTACATTGCGCAGTTCGCGGATGTTGCCCGGCCAGGGACGCTCCTGCAGCAGCTGCACGGCTTCGGGCGCAAAAGGACGCACGGGCCGGCCGCTTTCGCCGCAGATCTGGGCCGAGAAATGCTCGATCAGCAGGGGAATGTCCTCCTTCCTTTCGTCCAGGGCGGGGACCTTCAGCACGATGACGCTGAGCCGGTGGTACAGGTCTTCGCGGAAGTTGCCCTTGGCAATCTCTTCCTGCAGGTTCTTGTTGGTGGCGGCGATCACGCGGACGTCCACGGTGATTTCCTTGTCGCCGCCCACGGGGGTGAGTTTCCGCTCCTGCAGTACGCGCAGCACCTTGGCCTGGGCCGCCAGCGACATGTCGCCGATTTCGTCCAGAAAGATGGTGCCGCCATCGGCCTGTTCAAACTTTCCCTTATGGTCTTTGATGGCCGATGTAAACGAGCCCTTCTTGTGCCCGAACAGTTCGCTGTCAATCAGTTCCGAGGGAATGGCGGCGCAGTTTACCTCCACGAAGGGCATCATGGAGCGCTGGGAAAGCTGGTAGATGCTCTGGGCCACCAGTTCCTTTCCGGAGCCGTTGGGACCGGTAATCAGGACACTGGCCTGGGTGGGGGCCACCTTGCCGATCATCTCTTTCAGATGGACGATGGAGGACGAGGCGCCGATCATTTCGCGACCGTAGATCTTCTTCTTCAGGATCTTGGTCTCTTTCACCAGCGAAGCCTTGTCCGTGGCATTTTTCAGGGTAATCAGGATGCGGTTCAGGTCCAGGGGCTTCTCGATGAAGTCGAAAGCGCCTTTCTTGATGCAGTCCACGGCCGTGGAGATATCGGCGTGGCCGGAGACCATGATGACGGGGGATTCAATGCCTTCGTCGATGAGTTTTACCAGCATCTCCGTCCCGTCCATCTCCGGCATCTTGATGTCGCAGAAGATGGCGTCGTATTTCTCTTTCCGGGCTTTCTCCAGGCCTTCCAGGCCGTTTTCCGCCGTTTCCACCTGGTAACTCTCCATTTCCAGGATTTCCTTCAGGGAATAGCGGATGGCGCGTTCGTCGTCAACAATGAGAACTTTCATGCTTCGATATTTTATGCAAATATCGCAAAAATATTCTAAATTTGTAATCATGAACATTCCGGATATCATCATAGCGGTCGATGGCTATTCTTCGACCGGAAAAAGTACCTTTGCGAAGCTGGTGGCGCAGGAGTTTGACTTCCTGTACCTGGACAGTGGCGCCATGTACCGCGGCGTTACCCTGGCGGGCCTGGAGGCCGGCGCCATCGCCGACGGGACCATTGACGAAGCCGCCCTGCTGCCGGTGATGGAGCCCCTGCAGCTGCATTTCCGCCGGGTGGACGGGGTTAACCAGCTGTTCCTGGGGGACCGCTCCATCGAAAAGGAAATCCGCGGCTGGGAGGTCTCCCAGTATGTTTCGCCCGTCAGCGCCATCCCTGAGGTGCGGGCCTGGGTGGACAGCCGGCTGCACGCCTTTGCGGAAAGCGGCCGCGTGATTATGGACGGCCGCGACATCGGTACCACCGTCTTTCCCAACGCCCAGCTCAAGGTCTTTATGACCGCCGATCCCGCCGTGCGGGCGCAGCGCCGCTATGACGAACTCCAGCTCAAAGGGGAAAAGACCACCCTGGAAGAGGTTCAGGCCAATCTGAAAGACCGGGATTACCGGGATTCCCACCGGCCCACCTCTCCGCTGCGGCAGGCCGCCGATGCCTATGTCCTGGACAATACCCACATGACCCTGCACGAGGAAGTGGTGTGGATGCTGGGCTTGCTGCAAGGGAAATTCGGCCTGCTGGAGGCCCCGGGGCTGTCATGCTAAGCGTCGAAATCGATCCCGGCTCCGGCTTTTGCGGCGGGGTGATCCGGGCCATTACCCAGGCCGAAAATGAGTTGGCGCAGGGCGGGAAACTGTATTCCCTGGGCGCCATCGTGCACAATGAGGCCGAGCTGAGCCGTCTGGAGGAAAAGGGTCTTGTCACCGTGAACAGCCTGGCCGAAGTTCCCGCCGGTGAAACCGTCCTGATCCGGGCCCACGGAGAACCACCCTCCACCTATCAGGAGGCCCGCGATCGTTCCCTGAATCTGATTGACTGTTCCTGTCCTGTGGTGCTGCAGCTCCAGCGCAGCATCCGTGATGCCTATGCCCGTCTGCACCAGGGAGGGAACCGCGGCACCGTCGTCATCTTTGGCCGCGTGGGTCACGCGGAAGTGCTGGGCCTGCTGGGTCAGGTAGGCGCTGACGCCCTGGTGGTGGAGAATACCGAAATGCTGGAAGCAGCCCTTGCCAATGGGTCCCTGGATCTTTCCCGCCCGGTGGAGATCTTTTCCCAGACCACCAAAAGCCCGGCCGAATACGACCAGATCTGTGCACTCCTGCAGGAGCGGGGCGCCCAGCTGACGGTACACCAGACCATCTGCGCCCAGGTGGCTTCCCGCCACCGCAAACTGGTGGAATTCGCCCGCGGACACGATGTCATCCTCTTTGTTTCCGGCCGTTCCTCTTCCAACGGAAAAGTACTCAGCGAACTGTGCCGGAGCGTGAATCCACGCACCTTCGTCATCGGCCACCTGGATGAAATCGATCCCGCCTGGGTACAGGACGGCGACCGGGTAGGCATTTGCGGCGCCACTTCCACGCCCAAATGGATGCTGGAAGCGGTGGCGGACGCCCTCCGGGAGCGGAATTAACGCAGCCCCGTCTGGCGCGAAATATTCAATTGTTGGATTTTATAGGTGTCACCGGCTTGTGCGGTGGCATAGATGGTTACCTGAAAGTGCTCCCCGCCGGCGTTCAGGAGGCCGATCATGTACTTTTTGTTGGCTTCCGAGGCTTTGTGGGTAACCTCGAAGGAGCGGGGCGTGTAACTGTCGAAGAATGAGCGGAGAATCTCGCGGGCCTGTCGTTTGGAGCAGCTTCGGGTGCTGGAGATGATGGTGACGTCCAGGTTGTCGGCGAACCAGCTGGACAGGGAGTTCACATCCCCGGCGGCCAGGTATTTGGTAATGGACGAGAAGACGGAAAACTCACCGTCCGGCGATTGGGAGATGGCACCGGTACGGGCGAATTGGTTTGTCTGGGCCTGGGCCTGGGCCGAAAGGCACAGGAAGGCCGCCAGGACCGCCAGCAGGATATGGACAGGCTTTTTCATTCGGGTACTTATCTTGCAAATTCCGCGCCGAATTGCTACTTTTGCAAAGGAATGGACATCACGCTGCTGACAGTCGGGAAAACCGATGTGAAATGGGTGAAGGAAGGCCTGGACCTGTATGCGTCCCGGCTGCGTCATTACGTGCCCTTCTCCGTGGTGGAAATTCCGGAACTCAAGAAGGTATCGGCCCTGACCCATGCGCAGATTAAGGAGAAGGAAGGAGAATTGATCCTGAAGCAGTTAACGCCTTCTGATACGCTTATCCTGCTGGACGAACACGGGCGTGAATTCCGTTCTCTGGAGTTTGCCGAATACATCGAAAAACAGCTCGCCGGCGGCGGGAAAAACCTGGTGTTCACCATCGGCGGGGCCTATGGCTTTTCCGAGGCCGTGTACCAGCGGGCCCAGGGGAAGATTTCCCTTTCCAGGATGACGTTCTCGCACCAGATGGTGCGCGCCATTTTTGCAGAACAACTGTACCGGGCTTTCACCATCCTCAAGGGAGAGCCTTATCACCATGAATAAACCCTGGCTCATACGGCATTGGATCGGGGTGGCGCTGATGGCAGTCGCCGCGCTGGTGTTCACCGCTTTCCTCTTCCTGGGTAGCGGCAGGTCCAATCTGGCTTCGGCCGCCCAGGAGATGGGGCAGAAAGTGGAAAGGCGCGTACGGGTGCTGGACGGGTACATCGGACAGGCCCTCGCCGGTCCTGTGGACGACTGGATGGATTTGGGTAAATTGCCGGACGACATGGTGGTGTACCGCTATGTGGAAGACACGCTCCAGAGCTGGGCCAAGCAGTTTCCCACCCGCAACGACGACATCCGTCCCCTGACCCTGGTGCAGCGCCTGGGCGAAAGCCCCGGTCATGCGGCTTCGGCCCTGGCCGATGTGGGTCCGGCCCTTTCCTTTGTGAATTTTGGCCCGAAATGGTACCTGGTCAAGGCCGTGGAGGGGGAGGGCTGTAAGGTGATCGCCGGCCTGGAGATCGTGAACGAGCTGCAGGCGGATTCCATGAATGGCGTCAACAAGCATTTCCGGCCAGGGGAACTGTATTCGGTGCGCCCGCTGTCCAATTCGGTGGGAGCGCCGGTGGTGGTGAACGGTGCGCCGCTGTTTAAATTGACGGCCGAAACGGTGGCTTCCGAAAGTCAGCGCAATTCGGCCCTGCTGTGGATTGCCGTGGCCCTGTGTCTGGCGGGCCTGATGGTCATCCTGTCGGCCCGGCCCAATCTGCTGTCCCTCTCCATCGTATCCATCCTCCAGGCGGCCGTCCTTGTTGGCCTGTATCTGTACGGGCGTCGTCTGGATACGGTGTCGCAGCTGTTTTCGCCCCTGCTGTACGCCGGCAGCCCTTTCCTGTATTCCCTGGGGGCCGTCATCATCGTGAACCTGGCCATCAACGTGGCCGTCTGGGATGTTTACATCGTGCGCTGGACGCTGCTCAAAGCCCTCCGGAGCAGGCCCCGGCCCTGGCTGCAGGCGCTGCTGTCGGTGGTCATCGTCCTGGCGGTAGTGGCCGTCGGCGCCTACCTGCATTTTACCTTCAAGAGTATTCTGGTGAACTCCAGCATTAACCTGGAGTTATATAAGGTGGGCCTTCTGACCATTTATTCCGGGATTGTTTACCTGTCGTTCCTGGGCCTGTCCCTGGCCATTCCGGTGCTGCTGCAGATGCTTTCCCCGCTGCTGCGTGCCCTGGTGGGGATCCGTTACGATATGTTTTCCACCCGGGGCCGGATTCTGTATGCCTTCGCCGTGGGCATGTATTTCGTCTGTGCTTCGTCCATCCTGGGCTTCGAAAAGGAGCAGCGACGGGTGGATGTCTGGGCCAACCGCCTGGCGATGGACCGGGATATCGCTTTGGAAATCCAGTTGCGTTCGGTGGAGAATTCCATCGCGGCCGACCCGATGGTCGGGGCTTTTTCGGCTCTGGAAGGCGGCGGGGAAATCATCCAGAGCCGCCTCATCAGTGCCTATATGAGCCGTATCGCCCAGGATTATGACATCACCGTCGTGCTGCCAGGCGGCAATATTGCGGCGGCGCCCCTGTTCCAGGAGCGCATCCGCGGCGGGGCCCGGCTCAGCGACAACTCCCATTTCTTCTACAATTCCCTGGGCAACGGCCGCACTACCTACACCGGCCTGTTCACCTATTATGTCCCCAATTACGGGGCCAGTTCCATCCTGGTGGCGGTGGAGTCCAAGCACAATCGGGAGGACCGCGGCTATCTGAGCCTGCTGGGCATCTCCGATCCCGGGCGCGTAACCCTGCCCCCGGTCTATTCCTGGGCCAAGTACGCCGGCGGCCGGCTGGTGCAATACAAGGGCACCTATCCCTATCCGACGGTCAGCGAGTCATCCTCCGTGCAGGCGGACTTCGTGCTGGACCGCGACGACTGGACCCATTTCGTGCACCAGGTGTCGGACGAAGAAGTGGTGGTGATTTCCCGCGCCAAGACGGAGTGGCTGTACTATGTGGTAGAGGGCTTCCTCCTGAGCATCGTGGCCTTCGGCATCGCCTCGCTCACGGTGCGCAGACGCCGCTCGGGCGGGCGCCGTTACTACCAGAACCGCATCAGCCTGGTGATGTACATCTCCCTCATCGTCACGCTGGTGGTGATGTCCGTGTTCAGCGTCTGGTTCCTGTACCAGCGCAATTTTGCCGACCTGCAGAGCGTGATGACCGCGCGCATCAATACGCTGCAGTCCATGCTGCAGGAGCACCTGCGGCAGGTGGACGGCCCGGAAAGCATTGCCAGCCAGGAAGTGATGCAGGCGGTCGAGGGCGTGGGCAACAACCTCAAGTGCGACATTACCCTCTTTGACGTAAGCGGCCGCGTGGTGATGAGCACCACTCCGGAGGTGTACGAGCGGATGATTCTGGGCCACCGGCTGGACGACAACGCCTATTACAACGTCCAGTACGCCCACAAGCGTTTCTATATGCACAGCGAGCGGGCGGGACGGCGCAGCTATTATGCCCTGTACGCCCCGGTGTTCAACAGCAGCGGCCGGATGATCGCCATTGCATCGTCCCCGTTCACCGATATTACCCGGGACCTGGAAACCCAGGCTATCCTGCACATCGCCACCGTCATTACCATCTTCCTCCTGCTGCTGATGGTGTCCCGTTTCATTACCTTCGAGGTGGTCAGCCGTATGTTCAACCCCATCACGGAACTGCGCCGCAAGATGACCGTTTCCGATGTGGATCACCTGGAGCCTTTGGAATACGACCAGGAAGACGAAATTACGCCGCTTGTACAGGCCTATAACCGCATGGTGCACGACCTGGGCGAGAGTTCCCGCCGCCTGGCGCAGGTGGAGCGTGACAAGGCCTGGACCGATATGGCCCGCCGGGTGGCGCATGACCTGAAGAACCCGCTGACCCCCATCAAACTGCAGCTGCAGATGCTGATGCGGATGAAGCAGACAGGCAATCCGGCCTGGGAGGACCGCTTCGACGAAGTGGCTTCCACCGTCCTCTATCACGTGGATCTGCTGGCCGACTCCGCTGACCAGTTCTCCACCTTCGCCAAGATGTACGACCAGCGTCCGGAGCGCCTGGACCTGGATGCCCTGGTGCGTCAGGAGGTGGATCTGTTCGACTCCCGCGACGACCTTTCGCTGGAGTATTTCGGCCTGGCCGATGCCTGGGTCGAGGCCCCGCGCCCGCAGCTGACCCGCGTGGTGGTGAACCTGATTACCAACGCTATCCAGGCGGTGGAAGAGAACAAGGACGGGAAGAAGCTGCTGGTTTCCCTGCGGAATGCCTCCGAGGACGGATTCTACGAGGTGGTGGTGGAAGACAACGGCCCTGGCGTGTCGCAGCAGAATCAGGACAAGATATTTACACCGGACTTTACCACCAAGACCAGCGGCAGCGGTCTGGGCCTGGCCATCTGCAAGCGCATCATCGAGCACTGCGGCGGCTCCATCGCCTATACCCGTTCCTTCGCCCTGGGCGGTGCCTGTTTCGTCGTGAAATATCCCAAACTATAGCCTGAAGCAGGCAATCCCAAACTATAGCCTGAAGCAGGCAGGGGTGCCGGAAGGTACGCCCCTCCGGGGCTATCCCTCCCACTTCGTCATGCCCGGCCCTGACCGGGCATCTCCTGGCGGGCCCCTCCCATTCACGAGCCATGGGCGGCTACGCCTTCCGGCACCCCTGTCTGCTTCGGCAATAAAGAAAATTTGCAGAAAAAGTCACAAATCGTTAATTTTGTGGGCTAATTGCAATTAACGAATAACTAAACATACAATTTATGGCAACAACTGATGGCAACAACTGCTGACCTGAAGAATGGAATGTACATCATGTTCAACGGCAAACCTTGCGTTGTCGTGTACTTCCAGCACGTGAAACCCGGTAAAGGCCCCGCCTTTGTGAAAACCAAACTCCGCAACCTGGAGAACGGCCGCATCCTGGAGAATACCTTCACCGCGGGTGTGAAACTGGACACCATCAGCGTAGAGCGTCGTCCCTACCAGTTCCTGTATGATGATGGTGAGTCCTTCAACTTTATGCACGAAGAAACCTACGAGCAGATCACCCTCCCGCACGACGTCGTGGAGAACGCCGACCTGATGAAGGAAGGCCAGCGCGTGGAGATGATGTTCCTCACCGAACCCGAGGAGCGCTGCCTCACCTGCGAGCTGCCCACCTACGTGACCCTGGAGGTTACCTACTCCGAGCCGGCCGTGAAGGGCAACACCGCCTCCACTTCGGCCCTGAAGGAAGTCACCCTGGAGACCGGTGCCAAGATCATGGTTCCCCTGTTCATCGAGACGGGCGAGGTGATTACCGTGAACACCACTGACCGCAGCTACGGCCAGCGCGTGAAATAAGCGGGTATCGCTGAAATCATACCGAAAAGGAATCCGTCCTGCATTTTTGCGGGGCGGATTTTTTGTAATATGTCTTTTATGCAAAATAGTATCAAAAAATGACTATCTTTGTACAGAGCAAGAAAAAACGAAACCATGCGAAATGTCCTGCGGGAAATATCCACCCTCTCCGATAAGGATTGCTTCTATATCGTAGAGCGTCACAAGAGTGAATTCAACTGGCCCATACACTCCCACGAGGTGTATGAACTCAATTTCATCGAGCGCGGAAAAGGCGTGCGCAGGGTGGTGGGGGACAGCATCGAAGTAATTGGAGATTACGAACTTACCCTCATTAC
>CACYHZ010000009.1:34647-65072 GCA_902774345.1 uncultured Bacteroidia bacterium
GAGCCCGATATTCGGGAAATCACCATCCATTTCTCGCCCCAGCTTTTCGGCGAGGACCTGCTGGCCCGCAACCAGTTCGGTTCCATCGCCAAGATGTTCGAAAATGCCAAGATGGGACTCACCTTTTCAATGCCGGCCATCATCAAGGTCTATAGCCTGCTGGATACCCTGGCGTCCAAGCAGGAAAGGATGGACCAGTTCCTGGATATGCTGAAGATCCTGCATGAGCTGTCGCAGGACAGGGGAGCGCGCATCCTGGCTTCACAGTCTTATACAGCCACGGAACACAATCACGAAAGCCGCCGCGTGCTCAAGGTGAAGGAGTATATTAGCGCTCATTATCAGGAAGATATCAAGCTGGATGACATGGCTGCCCTGGTGGGAATGGCACCCACTGCCTTCAGCCGTTTTTTCAAGCAGCATACCGGCCGTAATTTCGTGGATTATCTGATCGATATCCGTTTGGGCTATGCTTCCCGTATGCTGGTGGATGGCAGTGCCAGCGTCAGCGAAATCTGCTATGCCTGCGGCTTCAACAACCTGAGCAATTTCAACCGGACCTTCAAGGCCCGGAAAGGGTATACGCCCCGCGATTTCAGGATCCTGTTTACCAAGAACAGAGTCTTTGTATAGGCGCCATGTTAAAAAAGTATCATATTTAGCTGTTTTAGTATTTGTTGGCCCCGACGGGATGATGTAATTTTGCATCGTTAAAGCATTTTATGTCGGCCAACATAATGAAGATAACACTAAAAACCCTGGTGGGGGCCGTGGTGGCCCTTTTAATTCTCGGATGTTCCCAAACTGCCCCGTTTGTTACCGTCAAAGACGGTCAATTCCTGCGTAACGGGAAGCCTTATACCTATATCGGCACCAATTTCTGGTATGGCCCTATCCTGGCTTCGGATGGGGAAGGCGGTGATTTTGAACGCCTTACCCGTGAACTGGATACCCTGCAGGCCCTGGGAATGCACAATCTTCGCGTGCTGGTGGGCGCAGACGGTGCCAATGGCGTTTTCTCCCGTGTGGAGCCCACCCTGCAGCAGGAGCCCGGCGTGTACAACGACACCCTTCTGAGGGGCCTGGACCGTTTCCTGGTGGAATTGGGCAAGCGCGATATGCAGGCCGTCCTGTACCTGAACAACTCCTGGGAGTGGAGCGGTGGTTATGGCCAGTACCTGGAATGGGCCACCGGTGAGAAAGCCTTGATCCCCCTCGTGGACGGTTATTGGCCCTTTATGCAGCAGATGCGGAAATTCCAGACTTCCCGGGAATCCCAGGAACTTTTCTACCATCACATCCGTGCCATCGTGGGCCGCACCAACTCCCTGAGCGGCAAGCCCTATAAGGACGATCCCGCCATCTTCGCCTGGCAGATCGGCAACGAACCCCGCTGCTTCTCCGACGATCCTGAAATCCGGGAAGGCTTCCTGGGCTGGCTCACGGAAAGCGCCCGCCTGATCAAGGAACTGGATTCCAATCATTTACTGTCCACCGGAAACGAAGGCCTGATGGGCTGCGAGGAGGATCCTGAACTGCTGCGCCAGGTCAACGCCATTCCCGGCATCGACTATATGACCATCCATGTCTGGCCCTACAATTGGGGCTGGGCTAAGGCCGAAAGCCTGCAGGAAGACCTCCCTTCCGCCATCGGGAAGACAGGGGAGTATCTGGAAGCCCACGCCGCCCTGGCCCGGGAACTGGGACTTCCGCTGGTCTGTGAAGAATTCGGCTTTCCGCGCGACGGCTTCCGTCCGGAGCAGGACGCTTCCACGCTCGCGCGTGATGCCTATTATAATTATGTCTTTTCCCAGGTGGGCCAGACCCTCCAGGGAGCCAATTTCTGGGGCTGGAGCGGATTCGCTGAGCCCCGGCATACCCAGTGGGAGAAAGGGGATCCCTACAGCGGAGATCCCGCCCAGGAGGCACAGGGCCTGAACGGCGTCTATGTGACCGACACCACCGTGGAAACCATTGCAACGGCAATTATCAATCTAAACCAACAATAATCATTAACCAAAACTAAGTAGCATGAAACAAAAATTTGTGACCTTCATGCTGGCACTCCTCGCCACCACGGCCCTGTTCGCACAGAACAAGGTTTCCGGTGTCGTTTCGGACGATATCGGGGCGGTGATTGGAGCCTCTGTCATGGAGAAGGGCACCAACAACGGTGTCATCACAGACCTCGATGGACAGTACACCATCACGGTGAAACCGGGCGCTACGCTCGTGTTCTCTTCCATCGGTTATGCAAGCCAGGAGATTGTTGTGGGCAGCCAGTCTGTCATCAACGTGCTCCTGAAAGAAGATGCCGAGTTCCTGGACGAAGTAGTCGTCGTGGGTTACGGTACGATGAAAAGGAGCGACCTCTCCGGTGCTTCCGTTTCCATGAAGGAGGAAGACCTGAAGGGTTCCATCATCACCAGCCTGGACCAGTCCCTGCAGGGTAGGGCGGCCGGTGTGAGCGCTGTGCAGACTTCCGGTGCGCCGGGCTCCAGCTCCTCCATCCGCGTCCGCGGTCAGGCAACCGTGAACTCCAATGCAGAACCGCTGTATGTGATTGACGGTGTCATCGTACAGGGCGGTGGTAATTCCGGCGGCGATTTCGGTCTCGGGACCCTTGGAAACGGTCGCGTTTCCACCATCTCTCCGCTGGCCACCATCAACCCTGCCGATATCGTGAGCATGGAAATCCTGAAGGACGCCTCCGCTACCGCCATCTACGGTGCGCAGGGCGCCAACGGCGTTGTGCTCATCACCACCAAGCACGGTAAGGCCGGCGATGCCAAGTTCTCCTACGACGGCATGGTGGCCGTTTCCCGCCAGACCAGCCGTATCGATATGCTGAACCTGCGCGAGTATGCCGAGTACTATAATGATATGGTGGAGCAGGGGATGGCCCAGGAAAACAGCTGGTACGCCGATCCTTCCCTCCTGGGCAAGGGTACCAACTGGCAGGACGAAGTGTTCCGCACGGCCCTCCAGCATCAGCACCAGGTCAGCGCCCAGGGCGGTAGTGAAAAGGTGCAGTATTACCTGTCCGGTTCCTACATGAACCAGGAAGGTACCATCATCGGTTCCAAGTTCGACCGTCTGAGCTTCCGCTCCAACATCGACGCCAAGCTCAAGGACTGGTTCAAACTGGGCTTGAACGCCACCTATGCCATTACGCACGACAACCTGAAACTGGCCGACGGTCAGGAAGGTGTCATCTTCTACTCCCTGTCCACCCTGCCGGATATTCCGGTTTATGACCTGGACGGAAACTATTCCACCACGGTCCGTGAGGGCTACACCTCCGTGAACCCGGTGGCCATGGCCATGCTGGATGAGAACCTGCTCAAACGTCAGAAACTCACCGGTAACATCTATGCAGAACTGACCCCCATCAAGCACTTCGTGTTCCGCAGCGAGCTGGGCTTTGACTTCTCCCATTCCGAAGCTACCACCTACAAGCCCATGGTGAGCCTGGGTGGCTGGCAGCGCGGTACCAACTCCATGAGCGAGCAGTTCAATTCCAGCACCTATTGGTCCGTAAAGAACTACCTCACCTATTCCAATACCCTCGGGAAGCACAGCTTCACCGCCATGGTGGGTCAGGAAGCATGGGAATCCCGCTGGAAATACATGAGCGGCAAGAACGGCAGCCTGCCTTCGGACGAAATCCATAACCTCTCGCTGGCGTCCGGTACGCCTACGATCGGCGAAGGCTTCGGCTCCTCTGCCATGGCTTCTTTCTTCACCCGTGTAACATACAACTACGATGACCGCTACCTGGCCACGTACACGTTCCGTTACGATGGTTCCTCCAACTTCGGTCCCGATAACCGTTGGGCCGGTTTCCACTCCGTAGCCGCCAGCTGGCGTTTCACCAACGAAAAGTTCTTCAAGAACGCGGCTTCCGTCATCGGCCTGAACAATGGTAAGATCCGCGTGGGCTGGGGCCAGACCGGTAACGCCAACATCGGAAGCGGCGCATGGGAGTCCGGTATGACCAAGGTTTCCACCGGTCTCGGACTGAGCCAGCGTCCTGCCAATATCGCCAACACCGGTATCCACTGGGAGAAGCAGGTACAGACCAACGTGGGTCTGGATTTGAGCTTCCTGGACAACCGCATCAACTTCACCATGGATCTGTACCGGAAGGTCTCTTCCGACATGCTGATGAAGATGACCCTTCCTTCCTATATGGGTACGCAGGGTAACGGTTCCTCCCGCTTGAATGCGCCCAGCGGTAACTACGGTTCCATTGAGAACAAGGGTATTGAAATCACCCTGGACACGCATCCCATCGACAAGCGTGATTTTGGCTGGGACAGCAACTTCCAGATTTCTTTCAACCGCAATAAACTGCTGGCCCTGGATGGCAGCGCCAATGCGCAGCTGCCCGGCTACGGCCAGTGGAACGACCTGGTGTCCGTGACCGAAATCGGCCAGCCCCTGTACAGCTTCTATGGCTATGTCGTGGAAGGCGTGTATGAGGACTTTGACGATATCATGAATTCCCCCCGGGCCGAGGCTTTCCCCACTCCGGATGCAGAAGGAAACCTGGTTTTCGACCGCAAGACCACCGTATGGCCCGGTGACCTGAAGTTCAAGGATGTCAACGGCGATAACGTCATTGACGAGAACGACCGTACCAACATCGGTTCTCCGCTCCCGCTCTTCACCTTCGGTTGGACCAATACCTTCCGTTACAAGAACTTTGACCTGAGCATCTTCCTCAATGGCTCCTATGGCAATAAGGTGCTCAACTACAACATGATGGGTCAGGGCTACAACGGCCTGGTTCACATGACCAGCACCTGGACCAACCAGCATGCCGATGTGAAGGACCGTGCCCGCCTGGTCCCGATCGATCCTGACAAGACCTATGCCGACGGCGGCTCCTGGCAGTACGACGTCACCAACGTCCGGGTTTCCAATCCTGACACCATGACTCCCCGTCCCATTGACTCGGACCCCAACAACAATGACCGTCTGAGCACCCGTTACATCGAAGACGGCAGTTACCTCCGCATCAAGAACATCACCCTGGGCTACACCTTCCCCAAGGGTCTTCTCCAGAAGGCGAAGATCGACAACATCCGGGTGTACTGCAACATCCAGAACCTTTACACCCTTACCAAGTATAAAGGTTTCGATCCTGAAGTAGGTGCGTCCACCCAGGATTCGTCCGGTCTCACCTTCGGCGTGGATAACGGCCGTTATCCTTCCCCTATGACCTGTTCCTTCGGTGTTAACCTTACTTTCTAAACGATGGAGGACACAATTATGAAAAATGCAATGAAATATATCGCGCTGGCAGTGGTGGTTACCCTGGGCGCTTCCTCCTGCGAGAAATTCCTGGACCGTCCGTCCGAGGACAGTTTCACCACGGCTCAGTTCTACCAGAACGACGCCCAGCTGGAGCAGGGTGTAGATTACCTGTATAATTCCCCCTGGCACGACATTACCCGTTTCTTCATCTATTCTTCGGAAGCGATGGCCGGTAACGTGTACCTGTCGGATGCCACCCAGAAACCTTATATGTACCTGACTGTGAATGGTACGGACGAGGTCGTTAAGGATATGTCCTATGCCCTGTGGGCCGTGAACGCTCACTGCAATACGGTCATCCACAACATCATCGCCTCCAAGGGTTCCTTCTCCGAGGAGACCCGGAACCGCTGCATCGGTGAGGCACTTGCCTGGAAGGCCATGGCTTACTTCTTCCTGGTACGCACCTTCGGCGACGTTCCCATTATTCACGACAATACCGAGGTCATCAAGGAAGCCACTTACAACGAGCAGCACAAGGTCCAGAAGGACGATGTGTACGACTACGTGGTCATGACCCTTGAAAAGGCGATGGAGCTGCTGCCCAAGAATGCCTATATCGGCAAGCTCAACCGCATCGACTATTATGCGGCCGAGGCGCTCCTGGCCAAGGTTTACCTCACCAAGGCCGGCGTGAGCGGTTCGCTCAATCAGGAAGACCTGAAGAAGGCTGCTAGCTATGCAAAGGATGTCATTGAGAATTCCGGCCGTAGCCTGACCCCCGTCTATTCCGATATCTTCCGGATGACCCCGGCCCAGTTCCAGCGCACCGGCGAAGAGCTCTTCACCTGGCACTGGCAGGCTGCCAATACCAATGACTGGACCACCCAGAACTACATCCAGTGCGATGTGGGCTGCACCGGCTTCTCCGAGAACGGTGATCTCTGGGGTGACTGGAAAGGCCCCACCATCGACCTTCAGAACGCATTCGGTGTATCTGCGCTGGACAACCCCATGAACCGCATGGATACCGATGACCGCCGCAAGGCTACCATGATGATGTTCGGCGACCAGTACGACTATTTCTGGACCGACGTCGACGGCGGTTTCAATCTCTACCGCTTCTTCTTCGACAAGGATTACTATCCCGGCGGCCTGACGGAAAACGGTTCCGTCAAGCAGTGGCCCTGCGCTACCGGTGCCCTCTATTGCAAGCACCTGTTCGGCGACAACGCCGACCACAAGGCGGCTTTCGGCTATCCGGCCTTCTACATGTACAACCAGCTGCCCACGCACATTCTCCGTCTGGGCGACATCTATCTGGTTTACGCAGAAGCCGCTTACCTTACCGGTGATGAAGCCACGGCCCTCACTTATGTGAACAAGATCCGGGAACGCGCCAATGCCCGCCCGCTCACTTCCGTCAACTATGAGGCTATCTGGGATGAACGCCGTCTGGAGCTGGCCCTGGAAGGGGACCGCTGGTATGACTTTGTGCGCCGCTCCTACTACGACAGGGACAACTGCATCGAGGAACTCAAGGCCCAGCGCCGTTCCTACTGGGATGGCCTGCCCGACCTGTACAAGGGTTTTGTGACCAACGACCAGGACGAGTATGTGGGCCCCGGAAACGGTCATTCCTGGGATGCCACCAGCGTGGTCTACAACTCTCAGTATACCCTGAATGAAGTGGATCCCGGAGCATTCTACATGCCTTTCCCCACGGAAGACGTCGTAATGAACCCCAATGTGGGATCCAAGTCCGAAGCCATCCGCGTGAATGTGCGCGAGGCCTATTCCTATGACTACATCAAATAATCCGTGAAGCGATGAAAACAATTGCAAAATATACTGCTTTGATTCTGGGTCTGGTCCTGGCCGCTTCCTGTGAGCGCGTCGACTATCCTGACCGCCTTGTACAGACCGGCGGAGTGCCCAGCGTGGATTTCATCCGCTATGGCGACAGGGATGTGATCATTACCCAGGCTGCCATGGCAGAAGTGATCTGCCTGGTTGGCGACAACCTCACCAGCATCCATGACATTTATTTCAATGATCAGGCGGCTGTGCTGAACTCCAGTTACATCACCACCCATACGCTGCTGGTGCAGGTTCCCCGTACCCTGCCCGTGGAAACCACCGACAAAATCTATCTGATTACCCGCGACAGCAGTGTCGTCAGCTACGATTTCAAGGTGCTGCCTCCGGTCCCGAAGGTTGAGGCCATGTCCAATGAATGGGCCAAGCCCGGTGAGACGGTGACCATTTCCGGTGCCTATCTCTTCGCTCCGCTGACGGTTGAATTCCCTGGTGCCGATCCTGTAGAGGTGGCCCAGTCCGACGGCCTGTCCTTCTCCATGACGGTTCCTTCCGGAGCCCAGTCCGGCAAGATCAAGGTGACGACGGTTTCCGGAACGGCTCAGTCTGCATTCCAATATAAGGATTCCCGCGGCATGCTCTTCGACTTCGACGGTGCAACCGGTCTGGATAACCATGGTTGGAACGGTCACAAGAGCCAGGACGATGACGGAACCGGCGTTGCCGGACGCTTCTTCCAGTTTGGTGACGGTGAAGCCGTGCTGGACGGTCACTGGGAAGAGAACTACTTCTCGCTGGTGTACTGGCCGGGAAGCTGGAACGATCCCGAGAATTACTGGGACAGTGACTATTATGCCCCTCGTCTGTGCGATATCGTGGACTTCTCTGACTGGAAGAACATGGCCCTCAAGTTCGAGATGTGCGTCCCTGCGGAATCCCCCTGGAACAACACCCCCATGCAGATCGTATTCGGTGGTGTGGACCTGATTTCCTATGGTAATGCCAACATCAAGGATATCTATGGCAACACCGTGGCCGGTCAGAACAACACCTATATGAACGGAAACGAAGCCCCTCGCGTGTTCTTCATGCCTTGGGAGGGCACCGGTTCCTATGATACGGCCGGCAAGTGGGTGACGGTGACCATTCCGCTCACCGATGTCAACAAGGGCTGGGACGGTTCCACTGCGACCCACGAGGTCAATGCCGACAGCTTCAGCAGCATCTGGTTCTTCATCTGCAATGGCGGTCTGGACCTCCCCGAGGCCTCCTGTACGCCCATTATCAAGATTGACAACGTCCGTGCTGTTCCCATTAAATAATCAGACGTGCATATGAAAAAGATTGTGAAATATACCGTATTTGCAGCACTGACGCTTCTGCTGGCTTCCTGTGCCCACAAAGAGCTGGATACCAACCAGTTCGGCGAAGGCGTCCGTTTCAGTGCGATGGCCCCGAACCCCGTCATGCGGGGCGGCGAACTTCGCATCGTGGGCAGTAACCTGGACCAGGTAAGCGAGGTCCGCTTCGCCGGCGGTGTTTCCGTGACCGAAATCCAGGTGGTCAAAGCGGGTACTCCCGGAGAGATTCGCGTCATTGTTCCCCTGGAAGGTCCCGAAGTAGGCCCCGTTGAGATCGTGGGCAAGGACGGCGGTGTGAGCCGTTCCTTCTCCGACCTGAACTTTACCGAACCCATCGGGGTAGATTCTTTCTCGCCTGCCACCGTCTATTCCGGCGATGTCATCACCTTCAAGGGCGAGTATCTGAATGATGTGAAAGAAGTGATCTTCTCTGGCGAAGAGGCTGTCTCCGTGGAATTCGAGGCCCAGTCCCGTCACGAACTGAAGGTCAAGGTGCCGGCCAACGCTGTCAGCGGTCCCGTCATCCTGTCCGACGTGAATGAACTTGAGGATGACAGCTCCATCCCCAACCACATCTACACCAAGACGGACCTGGTGGTGGGCAATCCTACCGTAACCAAGGCTCCCAAGGCTGTGTATAAGAGCGGGGACCTGATCACCGTGAAAGGCGCCCATCTGGATATGATTCAGAACGTGGCCGTGCCGCAGGTGGACGAAGTGGAATTCTCCGTTGCCGACGATGCCGCTTCCCTGAGCTTCAACCTGCCTCCCCAGGCTTCCGACGGTATGATCGTTCTCACCTCCTATGCAGGTGTGGAATTCGAAGCCGGAGAAATGGAGACCATCAGCGTGACCGACCTCACGGTGGTTTCCAAGGCCGAAGATCAGCGCTTTAAGGCTGGTTGCGAGGTGGAAATCACCGGCACCGACCTGGATCTGGTGACCAAGGTGGAATTCACGGGTGCCGAGGCCTCCTGGTATCTGGACAAAGGCAAGATCATTGCCACGCAGCCCAGTGGTGCCAAGGACGGTGCTGTCACCGTTACCCTGGATTCCGGCAAGCAGGCCTACAGCGAGGACATCGAGGTGGTGAAACCTGTCATTGAAAGCTGGAGCGAAGGCCTGGTCTGGATCGCCGGTCAGGACCGGATCACCATCTACGGTCAGGACCTGGATCTGGTGGAAGCCGCCAAGATTGGCGACAAGGCCCAGGGCTTCATTGAGTGCGCATTCGAATTCGACAGGGATGAGGCAGGCAACATCGTTGTGATGGTCCACATTCCCGTACAGGCCTACAACGGCCCCATCACCCTTACCTCCGGCGCCGGTTATGAGACCGCTACGGATCCTCTGACCATCTCTTACGAAGAGGCCGTCTCCATCAAGTTTGACGCCCCTTCCTTCGGCCTTGGCCAGAATATCTCCTTCACCGGTAAGAACCTCCTGCAGGTGGACGAGGTTTACATCAAGGGCAAGCGCGTGACCAACTACTTCCTCCGTGCCGACGACGCCATGGCCTTCGGCATTCCGGACGGCATCGGCCCTGGCGTGTACCGCCTGGCCCTTACCATGATGGACGGCACTGAGCTCACATGGCCCGTTCCCTTCGAGATCACGGCTCCGTTCACGGAGACCTTCTACTGGGAAGGTCGCGAAGACCTGGCAGGTTGGAGCAACCAGCCTTATCTGGGTGGTGACGGTGCCCTGGCCGGCAATGTGGTCGTGGGTGACATCCTCCGCGTTTACTACGAGCCTTATGCCGACTGGTGGCAGTTCGAAATCTTCGACGGCCACTGGGCTGCCGAGAAGATGGCCAAGGTAACGACCGATAATACCGATCCCGAGGCTACCTACTACGCCATCGAAATCACTGACGACAACATCGGTCTCCTGACCGCTTCCGCCGGTTGGGGTGGTGTCCTGGTGCTCCAGGGCGAGGGCGTTGTCATCACCGGCATGTCCGTCATCCACTTCGGCGCTGCTGAAAAGCGTACCACCATCTGGGAAGGCAGTCACGAGCTTGATTGGAGCGGCGGATTGGGAGAAGATCACAAGTCGATGGGCGCTCTTTCTTGGGGCGGCTACGACTGGGCTTCGGTAGCGGCCGGAACCACGCTCGTTCTGAACTTTACCCCCACTTCTGACGATGTCCAGATTCGTGTCAGCAATGGCAGCTGGGCCGCTCTTCCCGGTACGGAAGATCCCTTCAAGCCGGAAGGCTCTGAGCTTCGAGTGGAACTGACGGCTGACATGCTGGCCGAACTGGTGAACGCCGGTGGTCTTGTCATCACCGGTCAGGGCTTCACCCTCACGGAGGTTGCTCTGGTTACGGTAGAAGCTGCCGGTCCCCAGGAGAACATTATCTGGGAGGGCTCCGTCACCGTTTGGTGGGGCTCTGCCGGCAGTGAAGCGATGAGCGCACTGGCCTATGGCGGTTTCGACTGGTCCACCGTTGAGGCGGGTACCACCCTTTGCGCCCACTACACCATCGACGAGGGCGTTGAAGGCGCTTGCATCCGCTTCGGCAACGGCAGCTGGGTATCCATCCCCAGCCTGGCCGGCCTGGCCGAGGACGGCAACCTGCCGCTGGTGGAAGGTGGTGTCCACGAAGTGGAACTCACCGCCGAAGACCTGGCGTTCCTGGTAGACAACAGCGGCCTGGTGATCTGCGGAAACGGTTATACCATCACTTCCGTAGGCCTCAAGTAAACCCTGTACATTTTAATCCGGAGGGGGCTGACCCTCCCTCCGGGTTCCATTTTAATAGCTATGCATATGAAACGTTTCTTTTGTGTATTAATACTTGCCACGGTGGCGCTCCAGTCCTTGACCTGCTGCGGCAAACCCGATTCCGGCGGTGAAACGCCCTCGGACCCTGTCCCCACGTCCATCACCCTGAGCGCATCGTCCTTCGAAGTGTCGCAGGAAGGACAGAACCTGTCCCTGGCCGTGACGGCGCCCGCGCGCCCCACCGTATCAGGCCTGCCTGCCTGGATCAAACTTACCGACGGCACCTATTCCAAATACAAGATTACCTTCGGCCTTACGGTAGCGGCCAACGATACTTATGAAGCCCGCAGTGCCACGCTTACCGTTGCGGCAAGCGGCGTTTCATCCGTGACCGTGACCGTCAACCAGGCAGCCAAGGATAAGCCGGTAGATCCGCCCACCCCCGGTGAACAGGTGAACTATGAAATCATCAACGCCCTGGGACTGGGCTGGAACATGGGTAACCATTTCGACGCCTATTACAATGGCAGCTGGGCCGGAGATAAGGAAGGTTATCCGGATGAGACCTGCTGGGGCAACGTCCCGGCCACGCAGGCGACATTCGACGGGGTCAAAGCCCTGGGCTTCACCAGTGTGCGCATCCCCATCTCCTGGCTCAACATGATCGGCCCCGCTCCGGACTACAAGATTGACGAGACCTGGATGAACCGGATTTACGAAGTGGTGCAGATGGCCCACAACGACGGCCTGAAAGTCATTATCAACACCCATCACGACGAAAACCACGGCGTGAGCAACAGCTATCAGTGGCTGGATATCAAGAACGCCGCCAACAACAGTGCACTCAACGAATCCATCAAGGTCAAGATCCAGGCTGTCTGGACGCAGATCGCCCAGAAATTCGCAGACTGCGGCGACTGGCTGGTCATGGAGAGCTTCAATGAACTGAATGACGGCAAGTGGGGTTGGAGCGACGACTTCCGCAAGAATCCCACCAAGCAGTGTAACATCCTGAACGAGTGGAATCAGGTGTTTGTGACCGCCGTCCGTGCCACCGGCGGCAACAATGCCACGCGCTGGCTGGGCGTGCCTACCTACGCCGCCAACCCCGAATATGAGCAATACTGGACCCTGCCTTCGGATCCGGCCGGAAAGACCATGCTGGCCGTTCACTTCTACGATCCGTCGGATTATACCATCGGGGAAAAACAGTATTCCGATTGGGGACATACCGGTGATTCCAGCCAGAAGGCCAGCGGCGGTGACGAGGACCATGTGAATTCGGTATTCGGTAACCTGTACACCAAGTATGTGAGCCATGGCGTTCCTGTGTATCTGGGAGAATTCGGCTGCTCCATGCGCGCCAAGAGCGACACACGTGCCTGGGCTTTCTACAAATACTATATGGAGTATATCGTGAAGGCCGCCAAGACTTATGGCATTCCCTGCTATCTGTGGGACAACGGTACGGATGGAACCGGAGCGGAACAGCACGGCTACATCAACCACGGTACCGGGAACCCCATCGGGAACAGCAAGGAAGTGCTGGACGTGATGAAGAAGGCATGGTTCACCGATTCCGAAGGCTATACCCTGGAAACCGTTTACAACAGCGCCCCTAAGTTCTGACAATATGAATAAGTTCTTGTGTATGGTAACCACGCTGGCATTTGCTGCTTCCTGTGCCCAGGAGCCGGTCGAAACGCCCCGGGATCGGATCACCCAGTGCCTGCACGCGCTGGTGAATAATGGCAGAATCGCTTACGGCCACCAGGACGACCTGGTTTACGGCCATAACTGGCTGGTGCAAGACTGGGAGAACGATGCGTTGGAACGTTCGGACGTAAAAGACGTGACGGGCCGATATCCTTATCTCCTGGGCTTCGACCTGGGCGGTATCGAAATGGCCGATTCCTGCAACCTGGACGGCGTTCCCTTCGGCCTGATCCGCAAAGCGGCCGAATCCATCCTCCCCGGCGGTGAGAAGGCGGCAGAATTCCAGCTCTGGCTGCAGCGGGCGGCCGATTTCTTCGAAAGTATGCGGGACGTTCCCATCATCTTCAGGCCCTGGCACGAAAACCTGGGCAGCTGGTTCTGGTGGGGCGGACGGCTCTGCACGGAACGGGAGTATCAGGAACTGTATCGGATGACCTGGCTGTACTTTGTCAAGGAACGCGGCCTGACCAACCTCTACTGGTGTTATTCTCCCAACGGCCCCATCCCGCCGGAACTGTACATGTCCCGTTATCCCGGTGACGAGTTTGTGGACCTCCTGGGAACGGATATCTATGAGTTTGTCGGGAACGAAAGCCTGGAAGATGCGGGCGTCCGGTACCAGGAACAGGTGAAGGACATGTTGCGCAGCCTGTCGGCCATGGGCCATGACCACCAGAAACTGATCTGCCTCAGCGAAACCGGCCTGGAAGGCCTTCCGGACCCGAAATGGTGGACCCAGGTCCTCTATCCTGCAATCCAGGACTTCCCGATCTCCTATGTGCTCACCTGGCGCAATGCCCACGATAAGCCCGGCCATTTTTATGCCGCTTGGGAAGGCTTTGACAACGCCGGGGACATGCAGGCATTCAGTGAATTGGATTCGATTGTTTTTTTGGATTGAACGATGAACTACGAAGAGCGTCTTGCCTGGCTGAAGGACAGCCACTGGCGACTGATTGAGCGGAAGAACCGTCCCATTGAGGGGAACGGTGTATATGAGCGCTGGGAACATCCTGTCCTGACGGCGGAGCATGCCCCGCTGGAATGGCGCTACGATTTCAATAAAGCGCGCAATCCCTACTTGATGGAGCGTTTCGGCATCCATGCCACGCTGAACAGCGGCGCCATCAAGTGGAAGGGGAAATACGTACTGGTGGTACGCGTGGAGGCGGCTGACCGCAAGTCTTTCTTTGCCGTGGCCGAAAGCCCGAACGGTGTCGATAATTTCCGTTTCTGGTCCCGTCCCATTACGATGCCGGAGTGGGGAGAGCCCGCTGCCAACGTGTATGACATGCGTCTTACCGCCCACGAAGACGGCTGGATTTACGGCATCTTCTGTGTCGAGCGCAAGGACCATTCGGCTGAAGGCGACCTTTCTGCCGCAACCGCAGCTGCGGGTATCGCCCGTACCAAAGACCTGGTGAACTGGGAGAGGCTTCCAGACCTTCAGAGTCGCAGCCAGCAGCGCAACGTGGTGCTGCATCCGGAGTTTGTGAACGGGAAATATGCCCTGTACACGCGCCCGCAGGACGGTTTTATCGACGCCGGTAATGGCGGCGGCATCGGCTGGGCGCTGGTGGACAGCATGGAGCATGCCGTGATCGGGGACGAGATGATCATCAACCGCCGCTTCTATCATACCATCAAGGAAGTGAAGAACGGTGAAGGTCCGCATCCCATCAAGACCCCGCAGGGCTGGCTGCATCTGGCCCACGGGGTGCGCGGCTGCGCCAGCGGCCTCCGCTATGTCCTGTACCTGTATATGACGGCGCTGGACGATCCTTCCCGGGTCATTGCCCAGCCCGGCGGCTTTTTTATGGTGCCGGAGGGCCCCGAATACATCGGCGACGTGATGAATGTCCTCTTCTCCAACGGCTGGATTGCCGATGAAGACGGTCGCGTATTCATCTATTATGCTTCGTCCGATACGCGGATGCACGTGGCTACTTCCACCGTGGACCGCCTGGTGGATTACTGCCTGCACACGCCGGAAGACGGCTTCCGTACTGGCCTCACGGTCAAGACGCTGAACGAAATAATCGATATGAACGCATGAAAAAGATTCTGGCAATGATTCCGGCACTGGTGCTGGCCTTCTCCCTGCAGGCGCAGCAGCTGCATCTGGTGCATCTGTTCACGGACCACGCAGTGCTGCAGCAGGAAACCACGGTCCCCATTTGGGGTTGGGGAAAGCCGGGCGCTACGGTTTCGGTCTATACCTCCTGGGACTATGAAACCCGGAAAAACGTCGTGGGCCCGGAGGGAAGATGGCGCGTGGATGTGACCACCGCTCAAGCCGGCGGCCCCTATCATATAAAGGTGAGCTGCGCTGGTGAGAGCGTCAGGATCGAAGACATCATGCTGGGCGAAGTCTGGATCTGCAGCGGTCAGTCCAATATGGAGATGCCCGTTTCCGGCTTTGGATTCCAGGGCGTGGAAGGTTCGACCGAGGCCATCCTGGAGGCTCCTGTTACGGCCGATGCCATCCGTGTCTTCGACATCAAAACCGGGAAGCGCACTGAGGCGCAGGACGATGTGGACTGTGTCTGGACCCTGTCCAACGGGGAAGTGGTCAGCCGTACCTCCGCCATCGGCTACTTTTTTGCCAAACGCCTCCATGCCAGCCTGAACGTTCCTGTCGGCATCATCGTCAATGCCTGGGGTGGCAGCCGCATCGAACCGTGGATGACCCGCGGGACCATCGACGCGGCCGGTATTACCCCTGAGGAGCGCGCCGCCATTGACGTCATTGAGGAAAAGCCCGACCGCTGGCCCGAAACACCCGAACTGATCTGGAACGGCCGCGTGGCCCCCATCGTCGGCTATGCCGCCCGGGGCTTCCTCTGGTATCAGGGCTGCTCCAACATCGGCCAGCTCTGTTACGATAAACTCCAGAATGCGATGGTGCGTTTCTGGCGCGAGAAATGGGGACGCGGGGATATGCCTTTCATCTACACCCTGCTGGCTCCCTATGAGCACGAGGATGCCGACGGCCGCTGGCGCCCGCAGTTCGTGGAAGCGCAGTTGCGTACGCAGGACAGCCTGCCCCAGTCCTGGGCCGTGTGTACCGAGACGCTGGGTGATCGGCAAACCGTCCATCCTGCCAAGAAACGGGAAGTGGCCGATATGATGGTGCTGCGAGCCTTGCAGAATGTCTATGGGGTGAACACCGGCATCTCAATGGAACTGCCGCGGCTCCAGAACGTCGTTTACGAGGCCGATGGAACCGTAAAAGTGACGCTCACCCAGGTCTGGAGCAATCTGATGGGCATTTCCGCCCGCGAAGTGGTGGGCTTTGAACTCTCCGGCGAGGACCGTCAGTTCCACCTGGCTACCGCCGAAGTGGACTGGGACGGCCAGACCCTGCTGGTGCGCTGCCCCGAGGTGCCGCATCCGGTGGCCGTGCGCTATGGCTGGCGCAACTGGATGGGTGCCAACTTGCAGAAGACAAACGGCATCCCCGTTCCGCCGTTCCGCTCGGACGATTGGGAGTATTAGAAGATTATATTCGATAAATTGTTGATACTGTGAGAGTTGTATTTCGCGCTTCATTATTGCTGCTGTTGAGCTTCCTGTTTGCCTGCACCCCCAGGAATGAGGTTCGGGTAAAAACAGGGGAGGGTACTGTGCGCCTGCAGGTGGTGACCCCGGAAATCGTTCGCATCAGCGTGAGCCCGGACGGGAAATTCCCCGACCGCAAGAGCCTGGTGGTATTGCCGCAGCAGGGGTGCACGGACTTCGAGGTGTCCGATGCCATGGGTATGGTGCGGCTGGCAACGTCGGCCCTGTCCATCGAGGTGTACAAGGCCAATGGAGCTGTGAATGTCTTGCGGGCCGATGGCACTCCGCTTTCCCGGGACGGCCACGCCGCCTTCCAGCCCATTACGGTGGAAGGGAAAAAGGCGTGGAGCACTACGGTGAGCTATGCCTCCACGGACGATGAAGCTTTCTATGGCCTGGGACAACACCAGGCAGGGGAGTTCGACCATAAAGGGCGCCGCGAGGAACTGTTTCAGTACAATACCAAGATCAGCGTGCCGCTGGTGGTTTCCAATAAAGGCTACGGCCTGCTTTTCGACGCATATTCCCTGAGCCGCTGGGGCTCGGAACAGCCGTATCGGCAGCTGGGGGAAGTGTTGGATGTACAACTCACCGGAACCTATACGACGGCCGACGGCCGTACGCTCACGCAGGCGGAGGACAGCCTCTTCTACGAAAACGAAAGGGCCATCCGGAATCTGCCGGATCTGCCGCTGCAGGGCGCAAAGGTGCGATACGAAGGCACCCTCACCGCCCGGGAAAGCGGAGATTATCATTTCATTCAGTATTATGCCGGCTTCCAGCGCACCGAAATGGGTGGGCAAGAGGTGATGAGCCGCCGCTGGCGCCCGGCCTGGAATCCGAACAGCTACAAATTCACCGTCCATCTGGAGGCCGGGGAACCGATGCCGGTCAGCGTGGATTGGGAGCCTGACGGAGACGTGTCTTACATCGGTCTGCGGGTGGCCCCGCTCGAGAGCCCCGAGCAGGAAAGCCGCCTTACTTTCTGGAGCGAGTTCGAGCCCATGGCCGATTACTATGTCCTTGTCGGCGACGATTATGACGGGGTGATCAAGGCCTATCGGCAACTGAGCGGAAAGGCCCCGGTCATGCCCAAATGGGCACTGGGCTTCTGGCAGAGCCGCGAACGCTACAGCACCCAGGAAGATTTGGTGGGGACGCTCTCCGAGCTGCGCCGCCGCCACATTCCCGTGGACAATATCGTCCAGGACTGGCAGTATTGGGAAGATGACCAGTGGGGGAGTCATGCCTTCGACCCGGCCCGCTATCCCGATCCCGAAAAGATGCTGGACGATGTGCACGCCCTTCACGGCCGTTTTATGATTTCCGTCTGGCCCAAGTTCTATACCAATACGGAGCATTACCGCCAACTGAAGGCGGCCGGCTATGCCTACACGCATGCCGAAGAGGATTCCCTGGTGGATTGGCTGGGTTACCGGCAGAGCTTCTATGATGCCTATGCCCCCGGCGGCCGCAAACTGTTCTGGCAGCAGATGGACGAAAGCCTGTACAGCCGTTTCGGGCGCAAGATCGACGCCTGGTGGATGGATGCCAGCGAGCCCAATCTCCGCGACTGTCTGCCGTTGGACTACCTGAAGTGGCTCACGACCCCGAATGCCCTGGGTTCCAGCACCGAATACCTGAACGCTTACGCCCTGGTGAATGCCCAGGCCATCTATGAAGGACAGCGCAGCGTGGATCCCGACAAACGGGTATTCCTCCTGACCCGAAACGGCTTTGCCGGCTTGCAGCGATACAGCACCGCCAGCTGGAGCGGAGACATCGGCACGTCCTGGACCGATATGCGGATGCAGATGGCCGCCGGCCTGAATTACTCCATGAGCGGCATCCCGTTCTGGGGGATGGACATCGGCGGTTTCTCCGTGATGAGCCAATTCTACGACTCAGCCCATGCCGATGAATGGCAGGAGCTCCAGACCCGCTGGCACCAGTTCGGAACCTTCGTTCCCTTGTTCCGGACCCACGGGCAGTGGCCCCGCCGGGAACTATGGAACATCGCTCCCGAAGGCAGCCCCGCCTATGAAAGCATCCTGTGGTACATGCAGCTCCGCTATCGCCTGATGCCGTATCTGTACTCCCTGGCCGGCGCCGTGAACCTGCAGGACTATACCCTGATGCGCGGTTTGCCGATGGATTATCCGGACGATCCCGCCGTCCGTGACCTGTCCGACCAGTGGATGCTGGGTCCGGCCTTCATGGCCTGTCCGGTGTCCGAATACAAAGCCCGCAGCCGGGAAGTCTATTTCCCGGAAGGCCTGTGGTATGATTTCTACAGCGGAAAGGCCGTCTCCGGACGCCGCCTGCTGGTGCCTGCGCCGTATGGGCGCATGCCGCTGTACGTGCGGGAGGGTTCCATCGTCCCGATCGGCCCCGCCATGGAATGGAGCGACGAAAAACCGGCCGACAAGATCCTCCTGCTGGTGTATGCAGGGAAGGATGCCGACTTCACCCTCTACGAAGACGACGGCCTTACCTACGGCTACGAGAAAGGGGCGTACAGCACCATCCCCATCCACTGGGATGACGAGGCCCGTGTCCTGAACCTGGGACAGCGGGAAGGTTCTTTCCCCGGGATGCTGCTGCAGCGCGTTTTTTGCATACAGGTCATCGACCCGGATCATCCCGTCCCCTTCGACCCGGAAGGAGGAGGTGCCCCGTGCGTACAGTATGACGGCAGTCCCTACGCCATTGGAATGTAAAACAATTAGATATGAAAAGACACTTAATTCCCGTTTTTGCTATGCTTTCCGCAACCCTGTTCTCGTGTAATTCAAACAAACCCGCTCCGGCCATTCCCGCCGACAAGGCCGTTGAGGCCCAGGTGGAAAAGGTCCTGAAGGGGATGAGCCTGGAAGAGAAGGCCGGCCAGCTGGTTCAGCTGAATATCTCCGTGCTGGAAGACGATACCCACGAGGCCATCGACCCAGCCAAACTGGACAAGATCATCGGCCAGTATAAGGTGGGTTCCATCCTGAATGTGATGCACGATGCCGCCCATTCGCGGGAGCATACCGCCGCGATGGTGCGTCAGATCCAGGAAAAATCCATGGAGGCCATCGGTATTCCCTGCATCTATGGTCTGGATATGATTCACGGGGCGTCCTACCTGATTGAGGGTTCCCTGTATCCGCAGGAAATCAACCTGGGTGCCACGTTCAATCGGAAGTTTGCACGCCAGATGGGCCACGCGATGGCCTATGAGACCCGTGCCGCACAGGTGCCGTGGGTGTTCTCCCCGGTGATGGACCTGGGCCGCGACCCGCGTTGGCCGCGTATCTGGGAAAGCTATGGCGAAGACCCGTATCTGCAGGCCGAAATGGCCCGCGAGGAGACCCTGGCCATCCAGGGCGATGATCCCAACCACGTGGACCTGGAGCACTGTGCCGTGTCCTTGAAGCATTTCATGGGTTATGGTGTGCCGCACAGTGGGAAGGACCGTACGCCGGCTTACATTGCCGAAAATGACCTCCGCGAGAAATTCTTCGCACCCTTCCTGGAGTGCTTCCGCGCCGGCGCCCTCACTGCAATGGTGAACTCCGCGTCCATCAACGGCATTCCCACCCACGCCAATGCCCTGCTGCTGACCGGCTGGGTAAAGGAGCAGCTGAATTGGGACGGCATGCTGGTCACCGACTGGGCCGATATCGACAATCTCTATGTGCGCGATCATGTGGCTGCCGACAAGAAGGAAGCCGTGGCCATGGGTATCAATGCCGGTATCGATATGATCATGGATCCCTATGATCCTGAATGCTGCACCGCTATTGTGGAACTGGTGAAAGAAGGAAAGATTTCCCAGGCCCGTCTGGACGATGCGGTGCGCCGCGTCCTGCGCCTGAAAGTGCGCCTGGGCCTGTTCGACAAGCCCGTTTGGGACGGTGCCTATCCGGAATTCGCCAGCAAGCAGTTCGCCGACGAGTCCTATGCAGCCGCCGTGGAATCCGAGGTGCTGCTGAAAAACGAAGGGGACATCCTGCCGCTGAAAGAGACCGCCCGCATCTTCGTCACCGGTCCCAATGCCAACAGCCTGCGTGCCCTGAACGGTGGCTGGAGCTACCGCTGGCAGGGTTCAGCCGATGAGTTCGCCCCGCAGTACAATACCATCCTGGAGGCCATCCAGAACCGTTTCCCCCATGTTTCCTATGAGCCCGGCGTGGTCTATGACGAGACCTCGATGGCCTGGCAGAACGAGGATGCTTCCGGTATCGCCAAGGCCGTTGCTGCCGCCCGTAAGGCCGACGTCATCGTGGCTTGCGTCGGCGAGAACTCCTACTGCGAGACGCCCGGTAACATGGACGATCTGAACCTGTCGGCCGCGCAGAAGGAACTGGTCCGTGAGCTCGCAGCTACCGGCAAGCCGGTGGTGCTGGTGCTGAACGAGGGCCGTCCGCGCCTGATCGGGGACATCGAGCCGCTGGTGCAGGCCGTGGTGGACGTGATGCTGCCCTCCAACTTTGGCGGTGACGCCCTGGCAGCCCTCCTGTCCGGCGACGAGAACTTCTCCGGCAAACTGCCCTTCACTTATTCCAAGCACATCAACGCCCTGCACACCTATGATTACAAAGTGTCCGAGCATCGTGAAACGATGGGTGGCTCCTACAACTACGACGCCGTGATGGACGTCCAGTGGCCCTTCGGTTATGGCCTGAGTTACACAGACTTTGCTTATTCCAACCTGTCCGTTGTGGCCGGCGCCGACCGCCAGTCCTTCCAGCCCGGCGACGTGCTGAAAGTATCTGTGGATGTGACCAACACCGGCAAACGTGCCGGCAAGGAAGCTGTCCTGGTGTACAGCTCCGACCTGGTGGCTTCGCTGATTCCGGACGTGAAGCGTCTTCGCGCCTTCGATAAGGTGGCATTGCAGCCGGGTGAGACCAAAACCCTGACGTTCGAGATTCCGGCCAGTGCCCTGGCTTTTGTGGGGGCCGATGGCCGCTGGCGCCTGGAGGCCGGCGACTTCCGCATCTCCTGTGGTGGCCTGGGTGTCCAGCTCCGCTGCACCGAGACCAAAGTCTGGGATACCCCCAACATTTAATCCCGGCCGTATGAGCTTCGCTTCGGAAGTCAAAGAAAACTTGACTTCAAACATACTGCCTTACTGGTTGAGGCTGAAGGATCCGCGGGGCGGCTTCTACGGCGAAGTCCTGTCCGACGGGACGGTGCAGTACGATGCGCCCCGGGGCGTGATCCTGAATGCACGCCTGATCTGGAGTTTTGCCGCTGCCTATGCCGCCCTGCCGGATCCGCAGTACCTGGAGGCCGCCGTGTATGCAAAGGACTGGTTCCTGGACCATTTCTGCGACCACCGCTACGGCGGCGTGTATTGGAGTGTCACGGCAGGCGGCGAAGCGCTGGATACCAAGAAACAGCTGTATGCGCAGGGCTTTGCCATCTACGGCCTGTCGGAACTGTACAAGGTGGCCCCGGACGAAGCCGCCCTTCAGCAGGCTATTGACCTGTATCAGGTGGTTGAAACCCATTTTGCCGACAAGGAATTCGGCGGCTATATCGAGGCCCTTTCCCGGGACTTTTCGCCGCTGGCGGATATGTCCTTATCGGCCCACGACATCAATGCGGACAAGACGATGAACTCCCACCTGCACCTGCTGGAGGCCTACGCCAACCTGTATCAGGTATGGCCCGACGAGGGGTTGAAGGCGGCGGTGGAACGTCTGCTTCTGCTGGTAGAATCGCGGATTATGGCCCTTTCCGGCCATCTGCAGCTGTATTTCCGGCGGGACTGGACGGTGATTCCCGGGGCCATTTCCTATGGTCACGACATCGAGACTTCCTGGCTGGCGCTGGAATGTGCCTTCGCCCTGAAAGACGACGCCATTATCGACCGGGTGCGTCCCTGGGCCCGGGCGCTGGGCGATGCCGGCAACGAAGGACTGCTGCCCGACGGATCCCTGCGCTACGAACGGCACCCGGACGGCCGCTACGATGACGAGCGCCAGTGGTGGGTGCAGGCCGAAACCGTGGTAGGAAACCTCTGGCTGTGGAAATACCACGGCGATGCCGCAGCCGCAGAAAGGGCTGAGTCCTGCTGGGCCTACATCCGTGACCATCTGGTGGATGCCGCAGGCGGCGAATGGTGGTGGGCGGTACTGGCCGATGGTTCCCTGGACCGCGTCCATCCCAAGGCCGGATTCTGGAAGTGTCCCTACCACAACAGCCGGATGTGCCTGCAGGTTATGCGATTATTATTATCTTTGTAGGGCAAGCACTGAACTATGGCCAAACTTTCAGAAAAAATCGGATACGGACTGGGCGATGCCGCTGCCGGCGGCATTACCTGGAAAGTGATGTCCATCGCCTTTCCCTTCTTCTTTACGAACATTTTCGGCCTGACAATGGCCGATGCCGCCACGCTGATGCTGGTGGCGCGCCTGTTCGATGTGGTCACCGACCCGCTGATGGGCGCCCTGGCCGACCGGACGCAGTCCCGCTGGGGGACCTATCGGCCCTGGCTCATCTTCGGCGCCATTCCGCTGGGGCTGGTCTTCGCCCTTCTGCTGTACACGCCGGACCTGGGCCCGACTGGGAAGCGCATCTATGCCTACTCCCTGTACCTGCTGATGATGGTGGTCTATACGGCGGTGAATGTGCCTTACGGCTCGCTGCTGGGCGTGATGACCGACAATGACGACGAAAAGAACCAGTTCTCTTCCTTCCGGATGGTGGGCGCGTATGCAATGGGTTTTGTCATGCTGTACTCCTTCCCTAAGTTACAGATACTGGTAGGTGGTACCCCTGCGCATCAGTATGCCGTCCTGGGGGCCATCCTGGGTGGGCTTGCCGCCCTGGGCACCCTCGCTTGCGGCCTCATGACGAAGGAACGCCTGAAACCTGTCCGTGCCGAAAAATTCTCCTTCAAGCCCTTTGCCGACCTGTTCCGCAACAAGCCCTGGATCTACCTGACGCTCATTGGCATTTGCACCAATTTCTTCAACGGTTTCCGCTATGCTGTGGCGGCCTACCTGATGGAGTATTGCCTGCATGGGGACGTTGCCGTGTGGCGGATGGTAATCAATTATACGGTCCTGATGATGTTCGGAGAAGCTGCGTGCATGGTGTTCGGCGGCCTGTCTCCGGCCTTTACCAAATGGGTGGGGTCCAAGAAAAAGGCCTTCGCCTGGTCGGCCATTATCTGTGCCGTATCGTCCGTCCTGTTCTTCTTCATTCCGATGGATCCGGCCTGGATCTGGGTGATGATTGCCAATATCATCGTCACGTCCATCGGCATCGGCTTCTATTCTCCGTTGCTGTGGTCGATGTATGCCGATGTGGCCGATTACGCTACGGAAAAGAACGGAACCTCCTCTACGGGCCTCATCTTCTCCTCGGGCACCATGGCCCAGAAGTTCGGTTCGGCCATTTCCGGTTCCCTGGTGGCGATGCTCCTGGGTCTTTCCGGCCTCATTTCCTTTACGGACCCCGTCACCCATGAGACGGTGGTTACCATTACGAACGAGCCCGCCGTCCAGACGATGATATGGGCCCTGTTCTCCCTTTTCCCCGCCGCCATCGCCCTTTTGATTCTCCTCCTCCTCCGTCTCTACCCGATCCGGAAATAGGGGAGGTGCAGATACTGGCAGATTTGTTTGGGCCGGGCCGTGGTCCGATGGTAAAGCAGTTCGTACAGCTGCTCTTTTTCCCTGGCCGGGAGCATCGGAATCTCTTCAACCGCATGGATGTATCCCTCCCGTAGCAGGAGGCGGGTGCAGTCGGTATAGACTGCATCAGTCGATTGGTCACGCTCATGCCCGCTTCCTGATTCGTTGTGGAAGGCAGCCGCGCTCTCGTAGTCAATCACATTCCACAGGCCGATGATAAAATCGGTCAACTGCTGTTGTTCGATGGGTGAAAGCTGACCCATCCAACGATGCAACTGCGCGTAATTCAGTCCTTTACCCTGAGTGAAGCAGGCTTCCACCTCCCGGAGGATGCGCAGCATGGGCCGGTGCAGCTTCTTTCGGACCAGGGGCGGTGAGAAAGGGAAGGGCTGCCTCGCATACGGAAGGAAACTCCATCGGTAGGCCTCTGCCCTTGAAACCAGTTTCCGCTCCACCGGATGGTTGTACAGATACGCCAGGGCGGCCCGGATCTGCATGCTCCCGCGTTTCACGGCACCCTCATACGGCCTGAACAGGGGGCCCTTCCGCCCACGCAGGCGGTTCCACTGCCAGGCGAAGCTTTGCGTGTATTGCTGAACGAAGTCTGAAAGCGCGGCCCCGCTGCCGGCTGTCTCCACGTGATGGATATGATCCGGCATCAGGCAAAGGGCCAGGATCTGCTGCCCCGTTTTCCGGGCCAGGGAACATATTAAGGTGAACAGCACCAGATAATCGCTGGGGGAGTAGAAGAGCAACCCGCCCACCCGGCTTTGCTGACAGATGTGATACACCGCTCCCACTTCCGTTTTTCTCCTTTTCATAGGGCGCATTTTTTTGCAAGATAGGGAAAAGAAAAGTCCGGTGGAAGGGCCTGGAAGCAGCTTTTGTTGTTTCAACCGATTATTTTTGACATTTCAGCCTCTTTTGTCGGTTTGTACCGATAAGCCGGTTCTTTTTTGGACCGATGGACTTATTCCCAGATGATGCCGGATGAGGCCAAGGGGATGCTTTTGGACTGTCCGGCGCCCCCGTCAATCCGGTACAGGCTACGCAGCGGAGCCTCCACCAGTGCCGAGAGTGCGGCATTCACGCGCGCGATATGCACATTGAGTTCGTTGTTCAGCAGGTCTTCGATCCGCTGGATGCGCCGCTCGATGAGCGCCTTGTCGGAGCTCCTGGCTACCAGGCCATAGTACCGTGCCAGTTCTTTCCGGTAGTCGCCGATGCATTTCAGGGGAATCCCTTCCGGATGATGCAGGAACAGCAGGAGTACCGTTTTCGCCATCGGCCGGATCTTGACTTCCCGGGCGCCGATATAGATGCGCAGCGCACGGGTAACGCGTACGGGAGCCAGTGCTGGTGCGGAGGCGCTCCGTCGGTGCACCTCCCGCGTGGCCTGTTCCACAAAACTGACCAGTTCCTTTGTCTCGTATTCCTCCCAATCCGTCCCGTAGCGGGCGGGGAGCTCTTCTACGGCTCCCAGGTCGTCCCGCAGCTGCAAGAACAGCAGAGCCCATACACACCATTCGTTCATACAGGCAAAGATACGCAGGATGGCGCGGGATGGCAGAAGGCCTGCGCACCTAAGCTGTTGTGTATCCGTAGAATATAAAAAACCGTCCCGGGAAATCCACAGGACGGTTTTGCGTAAGCTGATCTGTTACAGTTGCTTAGATAGTGCCTTGCTCCAGCATGGCGGTGGCGACCTTCATGAAGCCGGCGATGTTGGCGCCCTTCACGTAGTCCACGCTGCCATCGGGCTGGGTGCCGTACTTGACGCACTGCTCGTGAATGCTCTTCATGATGAAGTGCAGTTTGTCGTCCACTTCCTGGCCGCTCCAGGAGATGTGCTCGGCGTTCTGGGTCATTTCCAGACCGGAAGTGGCCACGCCGCCGGCGTTCACGGCCTTGCCGGGGGCGAAGAGGATGCCGTTGTGCTGGAAGAAGTGGATGGCGCCAGGCTGGCAGCCCATGTTGGAGACCTCGCAGCAGCAGATGCAGCCGTTGGCCTTCAGCTCCTTGGCGTCGTCTTCGGAAAGTTCGTTCTGGAAGGCGCAGGGGAGAGCGATGTCCACGGGGATGCTCCAGCTCTTCTTGCCGGGGGTGAACTGGGCCTTGTCCGGGAACTTGGTGGCCATATCTTCCACCTTGTCACGGTTGGAGGCGCGCATGACCAGCATATAGTCGATCATTTCCTTGGTGATGCCGTCCGGGATGTGGCAGACGCCGTCCGGACCAGAGATGGCCACTACCTTTGCGCCCAGTTCCGTAGCCTTGATGCAGGCGCCCCAGGCTACGTTGCCGAAGCCGGAAACGGCCACTTTCTTACCCTTGATGTCGATGCCGGCTTTCTCCAGCAGGTGATGCGTGAAGTAAAGGGCGCCGAAGCCGGTGGCTTCAGGGCGCAGGATACTGCCGCCCCAGGTGCCGCCCTTGCCGGTGAGCACGCCGGTGTTGTACTGGCGGGCCAGCTTCTTGTACATGCCATAGAGGTAGCCGATTTCACGGCCGCCCACGCCTACGTCGCCGGCAGGAATATCCTGGTCCGGGCCGATGCAGTTCCAGAGCTCCAGCATGAAGGCCTGGCAGAAGCGCATGATTTCGTCGTTGGACTTGCCCTTGGGGTCGAAGTCCGAACCGCCCTTGGCGCCGCCCATCGGCAGGGTGGTGAGGGCGTTCTTGAAGGTTTGCTCGAAGCCCAGGAACTTGAGCATGGAAGGGGTAACCGCCCTGTGGAAGCGGAGGCCGCCCTTATACGGACCGATGGCACTGTTGAACTGGATGCGGTAGCCGGTGTTGGTCTGGACTTCGCCTTTGTCGTCGATCCAGGTGACACGGAACGTGAAGATGCGGTCGGGTTCTACGATGCGTTCCACGATCTTGGCTTCCTCGAACTCGGGATGCTGGTTGTAAACCTCCTCGATGGACTCCAGTACTTCCTGGACAGCCTGCAAATACTCTTTCTCCAGCGGGTACTTGGCCTGCAGACGTGCCATGATGTCAGTAGTTTTCATAAGAAACTGAAAGTTTTAGTGTTTATGGTATAAAAATGTAGGAACTTGTGGGGTTTCCGTTACAAATGTAAAGAATAAAAAGGGATTTATCAAGAAAAAACTTATGCTCATTCTTTTGGCAAAAAGGGTAAATAAATGCCAGGAAATGCTTAAATTTGCAGACTAAACCAATATAGTAGGTATGAAAAAAATCATCTGGGCGCTCCTTGCCGCCGCCGTGGTGCTGGTGTCTTGCGAAAAGCGCCATTCCAAGGCCGAAAAACTGCTGCAGGATTATGCGCTGGTAACCATCCCCGCTCCGGACCTTTCGGGGATTACCGATAATGGAAAGGAGGTTCTGAATCTGTACCGTTTTGCCGCTGACGAGGCCGACGCCATCTATTGGGAGCAGAACTTCGGCCTGGACAAGGAGGTCTTCTCCGCACTTGCGGATCCCGCCGAGCGTGAGTTCGTTGCCGTGAACTACGGCCCCTGGAACCGTGTCGACAACCAGGCTTTCGTCGAGGGTTATGGCCCCAAGCCGGAGGGCGCCTGCTTCTATCCGGAAGATATGACGGATGCGGAATTCGAAGCACTGGACGATCCCGCCAAATACAGCCCCTATACCCTGATCGCCCGGGATGCCGACGGTCAGCTGAAAGTGGTCTGGTATCATGACGCCTATGCCGCTCATGTGCATAAAATTGCCAACCTGCTGCGTGCGGCTGCCGATATCACCATCAAGTCCAGCGTCCGCGACTACCTGCTGAAGAAGGCTGACGCCGTGCTTACGGACGACTATTACCAGAGCGACTGCGCCTGGCTGCAGATGGACGACAGCAAGATGGACCTGGTGATTGGCCCCAACGAGACCATCGACGACCAGCGTTATGGCCTTAAGGCCTCTTACGGCGCTTATGTGCTGCTGAAGAACCTGGATCGTACCGCCAGCCTGGAGCAGCTCTGCGCCCGTCTGCCGGAACTGCAGGCCAGCCTTCCCGGGGACCCTGCCTACCATGCCTTCGAGCCTGGTCAGGAATCCAATATCTTCTCCTGCGACGTGCTCTACTACGGCGGTTATACCAATGCCGGTTACAAGGTGATTGCCATCAACTTCCCCTATGACGCCAAGGTCCAGAAAGAGTTTGGCACCCGTACCATCCTGTTCGACAACGTCATCCGCGAAAAATTCAACCGCGCCGTGTTCCCGGCCTCCGTCTTGCTGTTCGAGGGTGAGGACCAGGTCCACGTGGACGCCAACGCCTTCTACTGGGGCATCGTCTTCCGCGAGGTGGCCCAGAGCCTGGGCGTAAAGGAAACCATCAATGGCAAGGGCGAGGTAATGGCTGCCCTGGGCGCCGACGCCCTCACCATCGAAAAGGCCAAGGCCAATGTCCTGGGTACCTACCTGCTCCTCAAGGAAGTGGAAGCCCACCGGGTGAATGCCTTGATTCAGAAGAGCGATGTCCTCATCACTTTCCTTGCCAACGTGATCCGCTCGTCCCGTTTCGGCTTTGCCGATGCTACCGGCCGTGCCAACCTGGTCATTTACAATTACTTGATGCAGAATGGCGCCATGAAGCGCAAGCCTTCCGGCAAGTATGACATCAACCAGGCCGTCCTGGAACGCGCCCTTGTTTCCCTGGGCGAAGACCTCCTGAAAATCCAGGCCACCGGCGACCAGGCTGCCGCCCGCAAGCTGTGTGAAGACTATGGCGTGGTGCCTTCCACCATCAAGGCCGACATCGTGAACCTGGAGCTGGAAAAGATTCCCATCGACATCCGTTTTGCTTACGAAAAATAAAATACTACGATAATGGAAATAAAGTTTAATCTGAAGTATTGGGTCTTCCTGCCGCTGGTGCTCATCATCACCATTTTCATTCTGGCAGTTCCGGTGTCGTTCTTCGGCATCGCCGACCTTACTGTGGTGCAGCAGCGCGTGATTGCCCTGTTCGTGTTCGCCGCCCTGATGTGGATTTTCGAGATCATTCCCAACTGGACCACTTCGCTGCTGGTCATCGTGCTGGCCCTGCTGACCATTTCCGATAAGGGCCTGGGCTTCCTCTGCGATCCCAAGTTCGGCCAGTTCGTGGGCTACAAGAGCATTATGGCCTCCTTCGCCGACCCCGTGGTGATGCTCTTCCTGGGTGGTTTCGTGCTGGCTATCATGGCCGAAAAATACGGCCTGGACGTGACGATGGGCCGCGCCCTCCTGGGCATCTTCGGCACCAAACCCAAATGGGTGCTGCTGGGCTTCCTGGTCGTGATCTCCGTTTTCTCGATGTTTATGTCCAATACGGCTACGGCCGCCATGATGCTGGCCTTCCTGGCTCCCGTGCTCTCGACGCTTCCGTCCGACGACAAGGGTAAGGTCGGTCTGGCCCTGTCCATCCCCGTAGCTGCCAACATCGGCGGTATCGGCACCCCTATCGGCACGCCGCCCAATGCTACGGCCGTGAAGTTCCTGGCCGAATCCGGCGCCGAGATTCCCTTCATGCAGTGGATGCTCCACATGATTCCCTACGTGGTAATCATGATTTTCCTGGCCTGGATTCTCCTGCAGGTCTTCTTCCCCTTCAAGACCGACAAACTGGTTCTTGAAATCCCCGAAAACAAGAAACCCAAAACCTGGAAGACCACGGTTGTATGGATTACCTTCATCGGTACCATCCTGCTGTGGATGACTGAAAGCCTGACCAAGATCAACTCCAATATCGTGGCCCTGATTCCGCTGGGTGTGCTTACCGCATGCGGCATCTTCACCAAGGAGGATATCAAGGAAATCAACTGGAGCGTGCTGTGGCTGGTGGCCGGTGGCTTCGCCCTGGGTACCTGCCTGCAGGGAACCGGGCTGGCCAAGGTGCTCATCAATGCCATTCCTTATGGCTCTGGGCGGAAAGCAGGCTATGATCGTGTTCATCGCCGTGTGCGCCTCCATCGCCATGCTCTTCCCCATTTCTACGCCGCCGAATGCCATTGCATCCTCTACCGGCATGGTGGAGACCAAGGATATGACCAAGGTCGGTCTTATCATCGGTATCATCGGCTTTGTCCTGGGTTATTTCTGGCTTACCAAGCTATTCCCTTTTGCATAATATGAAGAAATATATCATGGTATTGGCAGCGATCCTGGTCGGGAGCACTGCCTTTGCGCAGGAAGAAAAGCCTGCCCACTTCAAGCTGTACGGCTTTATCCGTAACTATGTGATTACGGACACCCGTGAGGTGAATGCCGGCACCAACGACCTGTTCATGTATATGCCCAAGGACCGGAACATGCAGGACGGTATCGACCTCAATGACGGTTTCAACTGGCGTTACCTCTCCCTGACCACCCGTCTGGG
>CACYHZ010000010.1 GCA_902774345.1 uncultured Bacteroidia bacterium
ATCTCAGCGGGTTTTTTGTTACTTGGACGCCCAAAACAGCCCCAATTCACTGAGGACAGGACGTTCGTACGAAGCCGAAATACTGATCCTTATGCGCTGCGCCGTGCAGTCTTGAGTGGGAATAATCCGTTTATAACCAATGGTAGTGCCTTCGGCAATGATTTCCCACTCGCCGTTTTGCAAAGCCTCTACGCGGAAGGCGCTAACCCGCTGCCCCAGCGGAATATATTCCTGCAGCATAATCAGGTTAAACTTCCTCTCCTGAGGCAGAGATAACTCAATTGTGGGAGTAGCGGACGAAGCCACCCAGTAGGTGTCGTAATTCCCATCCAAAATGGCCGATGGGCCCTTGGCGTCAAGGGCAAGGTTGTTTCCGAACACATGGTCCCTCCATGCGCGGAATTCCATCAGCCGTGCCGAATCGGCCGGATGAATCAGGCCGCGCTTATCCGGCGGTACATTCAGGAGCAGAAGAGCGTTACGCCCTACGCTGGAAAGCCAGATGTCCTGAAGCTCCTCCAGGGACTTCACAGCGTCGTTTTCGCTTTCACGCCAGAACCAGCCCGGCCTTATGGAAACATCCATTTCGGCGGGAATCCATTCCGTTCCGTGTACGTTGCCCATACGCAGCGTATCCGTGGACGGCGAGTTGGTTCCGGGCGTGAATCCCAGGGTATTGAGCCTGCTCCAATTGGTCTGTCCGGCATGACCGTTTTCGTTTCCTCCCCATCGGCATCCCGGACCTATGTTGCTGAACATGATGGCCTGCGGGCTAAGTTCTCGCACAGTTTCCCAATAGGAGGGCCAGTCGTATTCCTGAAGTTTCCCTGAGGGGCCTTCTCCACACGCTCCGTCGAACCATTGTTCAAAGACAGGGCCATACGCTCCTCCGTGAATTTCGCGTAGTGCCTGCATGTAAATCTGGTTATACGCTGGTGTTCCGTAGGCGGGGTGGTTACGGTCCCAGGGAGAAAGATATACGCCGAATTTCAGTCCATATTCCCGGCAGGCGTCGGAGAGTTCTTTCAGGACATCGCCCTGCCCGTCCCGCCATGAACTTTGCGCCACCGTGTGCGTGCTGGTTGCCGATGGCCACAGGCAGAATCCGTCGTGATGCTTGGCCGTAATGATGATGCCTTTCATGCCTGCTTCTGCCGCTATACGGGCCCACTGGCGGCAGTCCAACTCCGTGGGACAGAACATGTCCTCCGACTCAGTTCCTTCTCCCCATTCCGCTCCGCTAAAAGTGTTCGGGCCGAAGTGGACGAACATGTTATACTCCATTTGCTGCCATTCCAGCTGTGCCAGGCTTGGAATCGGTCCGTATGGCGCAGGTGTCTGTGGTTTGCATGCAATAGCTGCCGAGATGGCTATTAGTATCAGGATTTTGGTCGGGATCATTCTCATAAAAACAAAAATATATGAAAAATCCGAGATTACAAAAATGAATCTTGAATTGTTCAAAAATTAGTACCTTTGTTCGTGTCACAAGAGGTTCTGATATGTATAATTTTGACGAAATCATTGACCGCCGGAACACGGAGAGTGTGAAATGGGACCTGTATCCCGGGACGCTGCCCATGTGGGTGGCCGATATGGACTTCCGCGTTGCGCCGCAAATCCATGATGCGCTGCAAAGGCGCCTGGATCATGGCGTTTTTGGGTATGAACTGGTGCCGGACGCGTATTATGATGCCATTGGCCGATGGTTTTCCCGCAGGCATGGATGGAATGGCATCGGGCGGGAGAACATCATTCCCACAACCGGCGTAATCGCCGCCTATTCGGCCGCCATCAAGGCCATGACCCAGCCCGGCGACAAAGTGCTGGTGCAGACGCCCTGCTACAACGCCTTCTTCCCTGTTATCGGCAACAACCATTGCGGGCTGCTGGTGAATCCGCTGCATTACGAAAACGGGCTTTACAGCATTGACTGGGAAGACTTTGAGGCGAAGGTGTCCCAGGCACGCGTTTTCCTCCTGTGCAATCCGCACAACCCCGCCGGCCGCGTCTGGACCCGGGAAGAGTTGGAGCACATGGGAGAGATCTGCCAAAGGCACAAGGTATTTGTGGTGGCCGATGAGATTCACTGCGAACTCACCTATCCCGGTCACGACTATACCCCCTGGGCCACCCTGCCGGAACATCTGGTACGGAATTCAGTTTCCTGCAACTCCCCTACCAAGGCCTTCAACCTGGCCGGCATCCAGATTGCCAATGTCTTCGCCAGTGATCCGGAAGTCTACCAAAAGATTAATAGAGCGTTACACGAGAATGAATGCAGCGGCGTGAATGTTTTTGGCGTTACGGCGCTCCAGGCTGCCTACAATGAGTCAGAAGACTGGCTTGACCAGCTTCGTGCGTATCTTTGGCACAACGCCCGTACCGTTTATGGCTTTCTGGAAGACGAGCTTCCCGGCATCACGGCCCTGCCGCTGGAAGGCACTTACCTCATGTGGCTGGACTGCCGCGGTATCATGCGTCCCGGAGAGGCGATAGAAGGATTCAGCGAGCGTTTTGCCCTGCGGCTCAAACAGTACGGCCTGGTGGTCAGCACCGGCACCCTATACGGCAGTGCGGGAGAAGGCTTTGAACGTCTGAACATCGCCTGCCCCCGCACGCTGCTGCTGGAAGGGCTCTCCCGTCTGAAAAAGACGGTTCAAGTACTTCAAAAAGTGTATGCCGGTGCGGGATTTTGCAGTTCGCGGGAAAAGCCGTATCTTTGAATATGGAAAACTCTTCGAATATGGAAAACTCTTCACCTAAACAACAATCGGTAAGAATTCAGACCTCGATTCTGAATGCCGCAGAGAAAAAAGCCCTTCTGTGGCTGGCCGCACGGCAACCCCGTTGGGCCGACTCCGACATGCTCACCGCCATCGGATTCATCGGATCCGTCGTCATCGCCCTCGGCTATATCCTGTCCAACTGGAGCGTCCACTTCCTCTGGCTCGCCTCCCTCGGCTTCGTCATCAACTGGTACGGAGACTCCCTGGACGGCACCCTGGCAAGGTACCGGAGACAACAGCGCCCCGTGTATGGATTCTATCTGGACCATACCATGGACGCCATCAACGAAACCTTCATGTTTCTGGGCGTTGGTTTGTCCTCCTTCATGCGCTTTGACCTTGCCGCCCTCATGCTCGTGATCTACCTCATGCTCACCCTGAACGTGTCCATGAACGCCCACCTCAAAGGCGAATTCCGCCTCACCTACGCCAAGCTGGGACCCACCGAATTCCGCGCCATTGCCATTTTGACCAACACCGTCCTCGCCCTCGCGAGCCCCCTGCGGGAATGGGCATGGGAACTCCCCTGGTTCTCCAAAACCATGGAACTGCGCGCCCTGGACATCGTCGCCATCGTCATCCTGACGGCCCTGGTCCTGATCTACATCGTCACCATCCGGCACGACCTCCGCTATTACGCCACCGTCGACCCCAAACACAAGCCGGAAAAGAGCCAATAATATGGCATTAATCACCCTCGAAGATATTGAGCGCCTCTCTCCCCTGTTCCAGGGCAAATTCGGCCATGCACTGGCCCGGACTACCATGCGCGTGACCGGCATCGACCAGCTGTCCGAACGCTACGGACGCCGCGAAAACCTCTCCGGACCGGCCTTCGTCAGCGCCTTCCTGGAGGACCTGGACGTCCATTACCAGGTGCAGGGAATCGAGCAGCTGCAAGGCATCGTCGACGGGCCCTTCGTAACCATCAGCAACCACCCCTACGGCGGCCTGGACGGCCTCATCCTCATCGACCTTTTCGGCCATCTTCGGGACGATTATAAAGTCATGGCCAACAAGTTCCTGTCCATGGCCAAAACCATCAGCGGCAACTTCATCAGCGTCATTCCCAAAACCAACGACAGTAACGGCATTGCCCAGGAAAGCATCAACGGCATCAAAAAAGCCATCGGACACACAAGGGATGGGTCCCCGCTGGGCCTCTTCCCCGCCGGCGCCGTTTCCGATCTGAGCCTTCGGGAAGGCTGCGTCCGCGACAGAGAATGGCAGGCATCCGCGGCCGGACTCATCCGGCATTTGAAAGTGCCTGTAGTTCCCGTGCGCTTTTTTGACCGGAACTCCAACCTCTTCTATTTCCTTGGGCTGATCAGCTGGAAACTCCGCGTCCTCCGGCTCCCCCGGGAAATCCTGAACAAGCAAGGCCAAACCGTACACCTGGGCATCGGCCCCGCGATCAGCGTCGAGCAGCAGCAGCGCGTCCCCGAAGCAGACTTTGCCGCCATGCTCCGATCGGCCGTCTATAGCATTTCGAAAAACCAAGATTAATACCGATATGAAACGATTCCTTTTGATTCTCCCCCTCCTGGCCCTCGTCCTTTCCTGCGGCCGGCAAGCACCCGCCCCGGTGCCGGTACCGGATTCCATTGACGACAACCTGTACCGCTTTGGTGTGAACACCAGCCCCTATGAGTATTTCTGCACGGAAGAAACCCCTGTGCCGGCAGGATACAAACCCTTCTATATCAGCCATTACGGCCGCCACGGATCCCGCAGCAACTGGGATTTCGGCTATGCCGCTGTGCTGGAGAAGTATGCGGCCGCGAAGGAAGCCGGCCTCCTTACCGAAGAAGGTGAGAAAGCCTTTCAGCAGATGCAGACCATTTATGAACTGCACAATGGCATGAACGGCCGCCTGACGCCCCTTGGTGCCCAGGAGCACCGCCAGATTGCCGGACGCCTGTTTGCCCGCTACCCCAAGCTCTTCAGCGGAAGCCCCCGTGTGAGGGCCGTTTCCAGCGTCGTTCCCCGCTGCATCGTGAGCATGGCCGCCTTTACCGGCGAACTCCTGTCCCGCAATCCCAAACTGGATATGAGCTGGGATACCGGCGAAAAGATTATGCGCTACTGCAGCAGCGACGATCCCGAAGCCATGCGTCCCGGCGCCTATGCCATCATCCAGGAACATGCCCGTTCCCACGCCATGGACAGCGTGAGCTTTGTCCAAAAGGTCTTTACCGACGAGGCTGCGGCCCGTGAAGCCGTCGGTGGCAGCATTGCCAAGCTCATGGAAGGCACCCTCTCCTTCGCCGTCATCGCCGGTTCCTTCGAACAGGACCAGACCCTGATCGACCTCTTCAACGTCGAGGACATCAAGCACCACATGCGGAACACCAGCCTGAACCTGTACCTGCGCCAGTGCAACAGCGCCGATTTCGGCGACATCCGCATGGCCGCGCCCGGTGTGCAGGAGCTTCTGGAAGACGTCATTACCAAGGCCGATGCCGCCATCGCCACGGGCGAATATGTGGCCGACCTTCGTTTCGGTCACGACTATCAGCTCCTGGCCATCAGTTCCAGGATGGGCGTCAAGGGCGTCGGCGAACGCCTGAGCAAGGAAGAGGCCGTGGAGTGGCCCGGTTGGCTCTATACCCCCTTTGCCGGCAACCTCCAGCTGGTTTTCTACAAGAATGCTGCGGGCAATATCCTGGTGAAATGCTTCATCAACGAGCGCGAAACCACCCTGCTTGGCCTTCCCGACGGGCCCTACTATGCCTGGGATGATGTCAAGAAAGCCTGGCTGGGAGAATAATCGTTTTTTTCATTTTCACTCTTTCAGAAAAGCGAGATTTCCCTTAAATTTGCAAGGATAAAAACGACTATATGCTCATTGCTTTTAAACTCCTGGGCTCCATCGCCCTCCTGATTTACGGCATGAAGGTCATGAGTGAGGCCCTGCAGAAGCTGGCCGGTCCTCAGCTGCGTCACCTGCTGGGTGCGATGACCACCAACCGCTTCTCCGGTGTCGCCACCGGTGCGCTGGTCACCGTCGCCGTCCAGTCCTCGGCCGCTACCACCGTCATGACGGTTTCGTTCGTCAATGCAGCCCTCCTGACCCTGTCACAGGCCATTTCCATCATCATGGGCGCCAACATCGGTACCACCATGAGCGCCTGGATCATGTCGGCCGGTTTTTCCTTCAACGTTACCATGCTCGTATGGCCGGCCTTCCTGGTGGGTATCATCCTGATCCAGCTGGGCAAGCACCGCTATATCGGCGATTTCCTCTTCGGCCTTTCGTTCCTGCTCTTCGCCCTGGGCATGCTCAAGGAAGGCGGCATTGAGATGGATCTGGCCAGCAAGCCCGCCGTGGTGGACTTCTTTGCCAGCTTCAAGACCAATTACGGTACCATCCTGCTGTTCCTTCTGATCGGAACCATCCTGACGGCCATGGTGCAGAGTTCCGCAGCCCTGATGGCCATCACCATGGTACTGTGCTCCACCGGCGCCATCACCATCTTCCAGGGTATCGCCCTGGTGATGGGTGAAAACATCGGTACCACCGTTACGGCCAACCTGGCGGCCCTGAGCGCCAATACCCAGGCCCGCCGCACGGCTATGGCCCACTTGCTGTTCAACGTGTTCGGCGTAATCTGGGTGCTCATCCTCTTCTTCCCCTTCGTCCGCATGGTCTGCGGCGTGGTGGGGCTGGATCCCGAGGCTCCCGAGCAGAGCGCAACCCAGCTGTCCTTCGCCCTGGCCACCTTCCATACCTTCTTCAACGTCATCAACACCGCCGTCCTGATCTGGTTCATCCCGCAGATCGAGAAACTGGTCTGCTTCCTGATCCGTCCCAAGGAGGGTGAAGACGAAGACGAATTCCGCCTGCAGTTTATCCGTGGCGGTATCATGAAGACCCCGGAACTGTCCGTTCTCCAGGCCCAGAAGGAAATTGTGGTCTTCGGCGAAAAGATGCAGCACCTCTTCGACCTGGTGAAGGAACTCTATGCCTCCCAGCAGGACGAGCAGCTGTTCAACAAGCTGTACGAACGCATCAAGAAGGGCGAGGACGTGAGCGACAAGATGGAAAACGAGATCGGGCGCTATCTGGGCGATGTGGGATCGGCCCACCTGTCGGACGATACCAAGCAGAAAATCCGTTCCATGCTGCGTCAGATCAGCGAACTGGAGTCCGTGGGCGACAGCTGCTTCAACCTGGCCCGCATCATGAGCCGCAAGCGCCAGAACAAGGTCTGGTTCGAGGACTGGCTCAATGACGGCATCCTGCAGATGTTCGCCCTGCTGGACGAATCCCTGACCAAGATGAACTTCGCCCTGTCCACCCCCCGTAAAGATGTGGACATCCGGGAATCCATTGACGTGGAACAGCGGATCAACGACTGCCGCAATACCCTGAAAAAGCAGAACATCGAGAATCTGGACGCCCACCTGTACGACTACAACAACGGAACCGTCTTCAACGACCTCATCGGCGAGTGCGAGAAGACCGGCGACTACATCATCAACGTGGTGGAAGCCCGCCTGGGCGTGCAGCGCAAAGTGCAGCCCCAGCAGCTGGTGTAGCGATCCTTATTCAAACGAAAGCGTGGCGCCATCGTCCCTGACATCCAGGGTTACGGTGGCGCCCATGATTAAGGGCATATTCACGTCCCCGTGACCGGCCGGGAAGCCGCAGGCGACGGGAATGCCGTAGGGCTCCAGATAGGGCCGCAGCATCTGTTCTACGCTATCGTAAGTAAACTCCTGGCCGCAATCCGTAAATTGACCCAGCACCACCCCGCGGCAGCGCCCGAGTACCCCGGCGTTCTCCAGCATCTTGAACTGGCGGTCGATGTTGTGCATGGATTCTTCCACTTCTTCGATATAGAGGATGAGCCCTTCGGAGGCCATGATGTCGGCGCGGGTCCCCAGGAGCGGAGTCAGGGTGCAGAGATTGCCGCCCACCAGCATCCCCTGCCCGCGGCCGGGAATGTTATCAGGATGGGCCGCCAGCTCGTAGCGAGGCAGATTTCCCAGCAGAAAATCCCGCATCTGGGTGCTTGTAAGGGCGTTTTTGGCTTTGGCGATGGAGGCGCCCATAGTGGCGTGCAGGCTTTGGATGCCCGCGCAGTTTTCGAGGGCCAACAGCGTGGTGATATCACTGTAACCGACCAGCCATTTGGGATGGGCGCGGAGTTCCTCCAGAGTCAGGGAATCCACCAGATGCAGGGCCCCGTAGCCGCCCCGGTTGCAGAGGATGGCCTTGATCTTGGGATCCTCCAGGGCCCAGCGAAGGTCCTCCAGACGCTCCTGCACGGTTCCGGCATAGCGGCCGGCTTCCACCTTGCCCACGTTGGGGCCCACGACAGGCACAAAGCCCCAGCTTCGGAGCACTTCCGCCGCCTTTTCCACATTCTCATCCGGCGTGGCATAGGACGGCGAAATCAGGGCAATCTGATCCCCTTCCTGCAAATAGGCGGGACGAAGCATCTCCTGGGCATAGGCGCCGGCTACCGGCAGCAGCAGGGCCAAACTGAGCAGCAGTCTTTTCATATTGGTCGATTTGTAAACAAATATACGGATTTATTCGTAAATTCGCGTCATGAAACACCGGCTCCTTCTGCTTGCGGTCTTCCTCCTGACCCTTCTTCCTCTTGGCTGCAGCGCCTCCGTGGCGCCGGAGCCCCTGGAATTGGGCGATGAGCAGTTCGACGCCTACTTCCCCCTCCTGGAGGGCAAGCGGGTGGCTATTTTCAGCAACCAGACCGGCCTGGTGAAGGCCGAAAAACACGTGCTGGACATACTGGTGGAAGCAGGATTCAACGTTACGGCCATCTTCTCCCCGGAACACGGCTTCCGCAACATGGCTGCCGACGGAGCCAGGGTTGACGACAGCGTGGAGCCCCTTACCGGCGTCCCTATCCTGTCCCTGTACGGTGGATCCGGCGGCAAGCAGCCTTCGGCCGAAGCCATGGCGATGTTCGATGTCCTGGTGGTGGATATCCAGGATGTGGGCCTTCGTTTCTATACTTACTACATCACCCTCTGCCACCTGATGGATGCCTGCGGAGAGGCTGGGAAGGAAATGATCCTGCTGGACAGGCCGAATCCCAACGGCCATTATGTGGATGGTCCCATCCTGGACATGTCCCTGAAAAGTGGCGTGGGGCACCTGCCCATTCCCGTTGTGCACGGCCTTACGCTGGGGGAACTGGCTTTGCTGGCAAAAGGCGAAAAGTGGCTGGGCGCCGGGAACGAGTGCGCCCTGACGGTGATTCCCTGCAAGAATTACACGCACCAGACCCATTACGAGCTGCCGGTTCCGCCCAGTCCCAACCTCCCTTCGATGCAGTCGGTCTATCTCTACCCTTCCCTTTGCTTTTTTGAAGGGACGGTAGTGAGCCTGGGCCGCGGCACGGACAAACCCTTCCAGCAGTACGGGCATCCGGCCATGCAGGCGCAATACAGCTACAGTTTTACGCCCAGGAGCGTTCCCGGCGCCACTCGCCCGCCGCTGCAGAATCAGACGTGCTACGGCGTGGACCTGAGCCAAGTGCCTTGGGAGGAAATCTGGGCGAAAGGCATCGACCTTTCCTACGTAATTGACGCCTACACCATCCTGAAAGCCCAGGGAAAGGAGCAGGGCTTTTTCCGCCGCTTCTTTGACCTTCTGGCCGGTCAGACGTATGTGCGGGAGATGATTGAGGCGGGCGCATCGGCCGAGGAGATCCGTGCCCGCTGGGAGCCCGATGTGGCGGCTTTTCAAGTGCTTAGAAAACCCTATTTATTGTATCCCGAATAATAATGCTTGATCATTTGCTCATTGCCGTGGCCCTGGCCATGGATTGCTTTGCGGTGTCCGTCGTGTGCGGGGTCATCATCCGTCAGCGCGAGACGGGGCTGATTCTTCGCCTGGCCTTTTTCTTCGGCTTTTTCCAGGCCCTGATGCCGCTGATCGGCTGGCTCCTGACCAACCGTTTCAGCCAGGCCCTGGAGGCCTGGGACCACTGGATTGCTTTTGGCATGCTGGCCTTCATCGGCGGAAAAATGGTCTGGGATTCCTTCCAGGGGGAAGAAAGCAGCACTTCGCTGAATCCCCGCAGACTGAAAACGCAGCTGGCCCTGGCCGTTGCCACCAGCATCGACGCCCTGGCTGTGGGCATCAGCTACGCCTGCACCGGATACAATACGCTGGGGCAACTGACCCTGCCCTTGTGCCTGATCGGGCTGGTTTCCTTCGGCCTGAGCATCGCCGGTTTCCTCTTGGGCGAACGCTTCGGAGAAGTCGTCAATAAAAAAGTAAGGCCGGAGCTTCTCGGCGGCCTTATTCTGATTGGAATTGGGATCAAGATCCTGATCGAGCACCAGGCCTTGACTTTCTAATGCATACCCTTCCGGCGCGAGAACAGGCGCTGGGGCAGTTCCATGGCAAGGATAATACCCATCACAATGGAAACGGCCACCTTGGCCGCCATGAAGCCGCTTTGCAGGGCCAGGGTGAATTCACTGGCCGTCAGGTAATAGGAGCACCAGAAGATGCCGGCTCCGGGAACCAGGGTGAAGATACCGCAGATGATATAAATCTGGGCCGGGCAGCGGCTGGGAACGGCCGAAAAGCGGGAAAGCAGACAAACCACCAGGGCAGCCATCAGCGAGGCGATGGGGGCTGTCATCCCGGCATAGCGCGCACACAGCAGATAGACCATCCAGCCGGCAATGCCGATGATACCGGAATGCAGATACTGCTCCCGGTCCACGCCATAGAGGATGGTAAAGCCGATGGTGCCCAGGAAGGCTGCGACGGCTTGCCAGAAGAAACTGGCCGTCTGAGGGCTGGCCATCATGCCCGTCAGTTGAAGGAATTCCCCCCAAATGGCGCTGTCCAGCAGGAAGCCGGTGGATACGCCCACAGCAATGCAGAAAAAGCCCAGGAGGGCATCTGTCATGCGGGTCAAGCCCGCCAGATAGTCGGAATTGGCCAGGTCCCGCACGCCGTTGGTGAAGGGCACTCCGGGGATCAGGGGCATCACGGCGCCGATGATGATGTCGCTCAGGCAATCGCCCAGGCCCAGCCGCCAGCAGAGGATGCTCACCAGGCAGGCCACCAGGGCATTGGCCACGCCGCCCACCATCTTGGAAAGGTAGCGCGCACTGACAAAGCGCATGAACAGAAAGAGCACCAGCCCGGCGATGGCAGCCGCCGCACAGTCCGCAAAACTGCCGCCGAAAATGGCCGAAAAGGCCCCAGCGCTGATGGACGTGGCCAAGAGCATCTCCCAGAACGACTTCACCGGCATCGCCTTGATGGCTTTCAGGCGCTCGCGGGCCTCTTCCAGGGTGCAGCGGTCGGCCGAAATATCGTAGCTGAGGCGGTTTACGGCCGTTACTTTGCAAAGCTGCACGCTTCGGATGGGGATGAAGGCCACATTGGCATAGGTGGAAGCCTGGCCGCCGGATTTACTTACTTTTTCCGCCTGGCCGGTGATGAAGATGCCATTGGACAGAACGAAGAAGTTGCCGGAATTTACGCCATAGTGCGTTGCGATGCGGGACATAATGTCTTCCACGCGGGAGAGTTCCGCGCCGTTTTCCAGTAGGATGTGCCCAGCTTCGGAGGCAACCTCCAGGACGTCGGTAAAGTCGGGTTTCATGCGTCAAATATACGAAAAATTCCGTATTTTTACTGCGTGAATCCATTTACGCGAACCATTCTGGACTGGTATGCCGAGTACGGCAGGGATCTCCCCTGGCGTCGCTCGCCTGCGCCTTATGAGGTCTGGCTCAGTGAGATTATCCTGCAGCAGACGCGCATTGTGCAGGGCCTTTCGTATTGGGAACGCTTTATGGAGCGCTTCCCCACGGTGGAGTCCCTTGCAGCGGCTTCCGAAGACGAAGTGTTGCGCCTCTGGGAAGGCCTGGGCTATTATTCCCGAGCCCGGAACCTCCATGCCGCTGCCCGACAGATCGTGGCCATGGGCGGCTTCCCGTCCATGCTGGAAGGCATCCGTTCGCTCAAAGGCGTGGGAGATTATACGGCAGCGGCCATCGGCTCCATCTGCTTCGGGATTCCCGCCGCCGTGGTGGATGGGAATGTGTATCGCGTACTGGCCCGTTACTTCGGCTTGGCTACCCCAGTGGGGACGACGGCTGCCAAAAAGGAATTCACCGCCTTGGCGCAGCGCCTCCTGCCTCCCGAAGAGCCGGCCGCCTTTAATCAGGGCATGATGGATTTTGGTGCCATGCAGTGCACCCCCCAGAATCCGGACTGCCTCAGCTGTCCCCTGCAGGCTGGCTGCCAGGCCTTCAAGAGCGGCCGCGTGGCTTTGCTTCCTGTAAAAAAACCTGCCAATAAGCCCGTGGAACGGCATTTTTCCTATGTGTATCTGCGTGTGGACGGGTGGGTAGCCATCCGCCGCCGCGGTGCAGGCGATATCTGGCAGGGGCTCTGGGAACCCCTCTGCGTGGACGGAACGGACGCCCCGGACCCTTCCTGGAAGCTGCTCCAAAAAGGCGTGAAGCACCAGCTTACGCACCGCACCCTGCTGGCGGATTTCTATCTTTGGGAACCCTCGGAGCGGCCTGCAGTGCCGGAGGGCTATGTCTGGATAGCAGAAGCGGAGCTGGACCGTTACGCCAAGCCCCGCCTCTTTGAGCGTTTGCTGGAGAGTCTCCCTACAGTTTCCCCTGCTCTCCCAGGTGAGAGTCTTTAAAGCCGATAAAATACAACACGCCGTCCAGGCCGATGGTGCTGATGCTCTGCCGGGCGCTTTCCTTTACGCGCGGTTTGGCGTGGAAGGCGATGCCCAGGCCGGCTTCATTCAGCATGGGCAGGTCGTTGGCGCCGTCGCCCACAGCGATGGTCTGCGCCAGGTTCACCTTTTCCGTCTGGGCGATGAGTTTCAACAGGTCCGCCTTCCGGCGTCCGTCCACGATATCACCCAGGTACCGGCCGGTCAGTTTCCCGTTTTCGTCCACTTCCAGCTCGTTGGCATAGACATAGTCGATGCCGTATTTGCGCTGCAGATACTCCCCGAAGAAGGTGAAGCCGCCGGAGAGGATGGCGATCTTGTAGCCGCAGGTCTTAAGAACGCTCATCAGGCGGTCTGTACCTTCGGTGATGGGCAGGTGCTCCGCAATGTCCTGCATCACGGAAATGTCCAGGCCCTTGAGTAAAGCCACCCGCTGGGTAAAGCTCTCCTTGAAATCCAGTTCCCCGCGCATTGCCCGTTCGGTGATGGCCGCCACCTGGTCATACACCCCATGGCGTCGGGCCAGTTCGTCGATGCATTCAGCCTGAATCAGAGTGCTGTCCATATCGAAACAGATCAGGCGGCGCATGCGGCGGTACATATCGTCCTTCTGGAAGGAAAAATCCACCCCGGCTTCGGAGCCCATGTTCATCAGGTCGTGCTGCAGGGCGATTTTATCGTCGGCCGACAGGAAACCGCGGACGGAGAATTCCACGCAGGCGCGGACGTTCCGCTCCGGATGCATGATGCTCATGCGGCCCGTGAGGCGTTTGATGGCGTCGATATTCAGGCCGTAGCGGCTGATGACGTCGGTGGCGGCCTGGATCTGCGCGGCGCTCAGGCTGCGGCCGATGATGGTGAGGATGAAGCGGTTGCGTCCCTGACGGCCGGCCCAGGCCTCGTAATCATCGTCCCCGACGGGTTCGAAGCCGATGTTCACGCCCAGCTCCGTGGCCTTGAAAAGCAGCTCCTTCATCACCTGTCCGGAGTGTTGCTCATTGATACGGATGAGGATGCCCAGCGACAGCGTATTGTGAATGACAGCCTGGCCGATATCCAGAATCTGGGCGTCGTAGGTGGCCAAAATGGCCATGACGCCGGCGGTCAGGCCCACCCGGTCCTGTCCGGCAATGCGAATCAGTATCTGTTCTTTTTTCATATCCATACAAAATTACGGAAATTTCAGTAAATTTGCACGATATAACAGGATTTTATGACGCTTCTTCTCTTCTATCTGTTGTTGACCATGGGAATCTCCTTCCTGTGTTCGCTGCTGGAATCGGTCCTCATGTCCACGCCCATCTCCTACCTGACCATGAAGGAGGATGAGGGGGACAAGAACGCCGCCCTGCTGATCAAGTTCAAGCAGGACCCGGACCGCCCCCTGAGCGCCATCCTGTCCCTGAACACCATTGCCAACACCCTGGGTGCGGCAGCAGTGGGCCACCAAGCCACTCTCCTGAGCGGAGAACACTGGTTCGGCATCATCAGCGCCATCATGACGGTGCTCATCCTCGTCTTCTCGGAAATCGTCCCCAAGACCATCGGCACCACGCACTGGAAGGACCTTCTGTGGCTGTCCCGGATCATGAAATTCCTGGTGTACCTGCTCTACCCCATCGTCTGGCTCATCGACAAACTGCACAATACCATCTCGGACGAAGATCCGGACCTGAGCATCTCCCGCGAAGAAGTATCGGCCATGGCCAATATCGGCGAAGAGGAAGGCGTGCTGGACAATTCGGAAAACAAGGTGATCCAGAATATCATCAAGCTGGACGATGTGAAGGCCTACGATATCATGACCCCGAGGGTGGTGGCCGCCATTGCCCCGGAAAGCATGACCCTGAAGCAGTTCTACAAGCAGGAGGAACTCTCCCACAACTCCCGCATCCCCGTGTACTCGGATTCCCCGGAATTCATCACCGGCTATGTGCTGCGCTATGACGTGTTGGAAAATATGGCCGAAGACAAATTCGACATGCGTCTGAGGACCATCAAGCGCAAGATTGCCGCCTTCCACGAGGAAACCACCGTGAGCGAGCTCTGGGAAAGCCTGCTGAAGACCAAGGACCAGATTGCCTGTATCATTGACGATTACGGCTGCTTCCAGGGCATCATTACGCTGGAAGACATCATGGAGACCATTCTGGGGATGGAAATCATTGACGAGAACGATACCATCACCGATATGCAGCAGTATGCCAAGGAACGCTGGCTCAAGCGCAAGAACCAGTACAAGCAGATCGTACTGCCTGAGGAGGAGGATGAGTAGGCTGTTTTTCTTTTTCAGACGAAAACCCCGCCGGGCACCCGTCACCCCCGAAGTGGAACGCCTGCGGGCACAGGCCAAGGCCGAATTGCCAGCCCGTCTGGCGGAACTGGCCGCCCAGCACGGCTTCGTTTACAATAAAGTATTCATCAAAAACAGTCTCACCCGATGGGGCAGCTGCTCCTCGCTGGGAAATATCAATCTGAATCTCAGGGTGGTTACCCTGCCTCCGGAGCTGCAGGATTTGATCATGCTCCATGAGCTTTGTCATTTGAAGTACCTGAACCACGGGCCGGAGTTCCACGCCCTGCTGGAGTCGGTCTGTCCCGGACACCGGGCCCTGGCCAGGCAACTGAGGGAATATCGGATTGTATAAAAACATGTCTAGGATCGCCATCATAGGAGCTGGAGCGGCGGGGTGCTTTTGCGCCGCGCTCCTGCGCCAGTGGCATCCGGAAGCCGAGGTGACGCTGTTCGAGGCCGGTCCCAGGCCGATGGCCAAGCTCGCCATCACGGGCGGGGGCCGCTGTAACCTGACCAACGATTTCCAGGGGATTCGTTCCCTTGCGGAAGCCTATCCCCGGGGCGAACGCCTGATGAAGCGCGCCCTGAAGGTCTTTTCCCAGGACGATGTCCTTCGCTGGTTCCGGGACGCCGGGGTTCCCTGCGTCCTGCAGAGCGACCACTGCTGGTTCCCCAAGAGCCAGGATGCGATGGACGTGGTCCGGGCCCTGGAGCGCGAAATGGCGGGAGCGACGCTGCGATTGCGGACGCCGGCCCTCGCTATTCAGGGAGATACGCTCGGCCCTGACGGGCCTCGGTATGACATTGTCACCCCGAGCGAAGCGAGAGGGTCTCATGCGACCTTCGACTTTGTCGTAGTCACCACCGGCGGCGCAAGCAAAGGCCTTCCCTTTCTGGAGGGCCTGGGGCTGGAAACCGTGCCGCCTGTCCCCTCCCTTTTCACCTTCACTATTCCGGATCCGGCACTTCGCAGCCTGACGGGGCTGGTGGTAGATGCCATGGTGGGCCTGCAGGGAACGGCCTTCAAGGCCGAAGGTCCCCTCCTCATTACCGACTGGGGCCTGAGCGGCCCTGCCGCCCTGAAACTCTCCTCCTATGCCGCCCGTCACCTGGCCGAAAGCGGCTACAAAGGCAGCATCTGCATCAACTGGCTGCACGCCCCGGAAAACGAGGTGCGTGAACGCCTGCAGCAAACGGCCCGGGAGAACCCGCAGAAGCTGCTTTCCACGACGCACCTGTTGCAGACGCGTCTGTGGGAGCACCTGCTCCGAAGGGCCGGTCTTCGCCCGGACCTGCGCTGGGCCGAACTGGGGAGCAAGGGGCTGAACAAACTGATGGCTACCCTGACGGCGGACAGTTACCCCATTGCCGGCAAAAGCCGCTTCCGGGAGGAATTCGTCACGGCCGGCGGCGTAGCCCTCAGCAATCTGAATCTGAACACCCTGGAATGCAGGCAGCACCCCGGCCTATACTTCGCCGGAGAAGTCCTGGATATCGACGCCATAACCGGAGGTTTCAACCTCCAAGCCGCCTGGAGCACCGGCTACATCTGTGCCCACAGTATCGCCCAACGCCTATGAATACCTACCTTCTGATTGCCGCCCTGGTGGCCGTGGTCCTGGCCATCGTCATTACCTACCTCGTGATGCACAGCCGTCAGGTGAAAGCCTGCAACCAGCTGGAAAACGAGCTCATCGCCAGCAAGGAAGCGCTGAAAAGCGCCCAGGCCTTGCGGGAAGCCGATGCCCAGGCCCACGAAAAGGCCCTGAAAATGCAGCAGGAGGCCTTTTCGCAGCAGTTGGAGGCCGTGCGGGGGCAACTGTCGGCCGAAACCGAAAAGCTCCTGAAACAGCGGGAAGAGGCACTGCAGAAGAAGGCCGAGGAAACCTTCCGGACCCTGGCCGGGCCCCTGGGCAAGGACCTGAAGGCCATGCAGGAAAGCTTCGACGCCCAGAAGCGGACCCAGGCCGAAGGCACTGCCAGCCTGAAAACGGCCATGGAACAGGCTGTGAAGCATTTGCAGGACCAGACCCAGGCCATCGGCAGCAAGGCGGACAACCTGGCGCAGGCTCTGAAGGGACAGAACAAGATGGCCGGAACCTGGGGCGAAGTGATCCTGTACAACATGCTGGTAGCCGAAGGCATGGAGGAAGGCCGGGACTTCGACCGGGAAGAAACCCTGCGCGACGCGATGGGCGGTATTGTCCTGAACGAAGACAGCGGCAAGCGGATGCGGCCGGACTATATCCTGCACTATCCGGACAAGACGGAGGTGATCGTGGATGCCAAGACCTCGATGGAAGCGCTGTCGGACTGGTATGGTGCCGAGGATGCGGCTGCGAAGGAGGACGCCGCCCGCCGGAACCTGCAGGCCATCCGGGCCCAGATCAAGAGCCTGAGCGGCAAGCGCTACCAGGACTACATCCGCGAGGGCTACAAGACCCTGGATTTCGTGCTGATGTTCATTCCGAATTACGGCTCACTGCAGTTGGCTAAATCCCTGGCCCCCAATATTTTCCAGGAGGCATATCAGCAGGGCGTGCTCCTGACTACCGAAGAGACGCTGATGCCTTTCCTGAGGATGATCCACATCGCCTGGACCAATTACGACCAGGCCCGGAACCAGGAAAAAATCATCAAAGCCGCCCAGGGCATGGTGGACCGCGTGGCCGATTTCGCCAAAGCGCACGCAGCGATGGGCGACAAACTGCACGCGGCCCTGGACGAATACGAGCGCTGCAGCGCCAAGATTTCCCAGTCCGGCCAGTCCATTCTGGTCAGCGCCAATCAATTGATTAAATTAGGGGTGCCTAAGAATCCCAAGAAGCCCCTTCCGGAAGCAGCGGAATAAACTGCATCCCGCAGTTGCGCGCAAAAGCGGCGTCGGAGGGACTGTCCCCCAGCATGACGCTGCGAGTCTTGTCGATATCCGGGAACTGCGCCTGCGCCTCGAAAAACAGGCCGGGCTGGGGCTTGCGGCGCGGATCGTCGTCCCGAAGGGCGGTGCAGCAGAAGATGGCATCCAGACGGCCGCCGGCGGCTGCGATTTCGGCCTGCATCCGGCGGTGGATGGCATCCAGCTGCGCGTCGCTCATCAGGCCCTTCCCCACGCCGCGCTGGTTGGTCACCAGGACGATGCGGCGGAATTTCCGGGCCCATCCGGCGAGTTCCGTCCGGATGCCGGGCATCCATTCCCACTGCTCCCAGGATTTGACGTAATCGCCCGGAAGGAGGCGGTTCACAACGCCGTCACGGTCCAGGAACAGCGTATCGGCCCGGGCCGCCAAAACGGCCTTGGAAGCCTTTTGAACGGCGAACCAGGCCGGGATGGCCCACTGCGAAAGCGCATAATCCTCCGGAATGCCGATGTCGATGAAATAGGCGTCGCTGATCCAGCCCCCTACCCTTCCTTTCGCCGCGGCCGGCTCCAGCACGTCCTTTTCGAAGGAAAACTTTTCCGGCAGTGCACTAAGGTCCAGGCGCCGGCGGTCGATGGCATAGACCCCGCCGTTAATGAGCCCTGCGGCGCAGGGGCGTTTTTCGTGGAAGGCCGTTACCTGCAGGTGGCCATCCCGACCGGCAGTCTCCACAGCCCCGTAACGCTCGAAGTCCCGCATCGGCTTCAGGGCCAAGGTTACCGGAGCATCGAAGGGCATGGCATTCAGATTCAGGGGAAAGAAAGTATCGCCATTGATAACAAACACCTGCTCCTCTTTGCAATAGCCAAGGGCAAGACGAACGCCGCCCCCCGTTCCCAGCGGGCTTGTTTCCACGGCGAAATCATAGGAAAAAGGCCAGTCGCGCCCCTGCGCGTATGAGATTACCTGTTCCCGCAAATGCCCGACGGAAAACACCACATGTTCCACCGGATACTGCCCCAGCCACTGCAGGAGGTAGCCCAGAAAGGGCGCATCCTGGATGGGTGCCAGGCATTTGGGGATTTCTCCCACGGCGGAGCGAAGGCGGGTCCCCAGGCCACCGGCGAGGATTATAACTTCCATGCCTCGGCGCCTTTGTGGGTGAATTGGAAGGGAACCACCTTGCCGGGGAGCTGCTGCAGGGCAGCCATCACATCCATCCGTTTTTCGGGCGGAACCATCAGCATCATAAAGCCGCCTCCCCCGGCGCCCGAAACCTTTCCGGACAGGGCTCCTGCCGCTAAGGCAGCGTCAAAAGCCTCCTGAATCATCGGATTGGTAATGGCACCGGCCATTTTTTTCTTGTCCTCCCAGGCGGCGCCCAGGATCCGGGCAAAGGCCTGCATATCCCCGGACAGCAGGGCCAGCTTCATGTCCACGGCGCTCTGCTTGATCCGGTGCATCGCTTCCACGGCGACGGCTGACCCCGAACGCGTGGCCTGCTGCTGCTCCCGGATAATGGCATCGGACGAGCGGCTTCGGCCCGTAAAATACAACAGCATAGAGGCTTCCAGTTCCGAAACGATCCAGTCCTTGACCCGGAGCGGGTTCACGATGACCATGTCGGAGGGCAGGAATTCCATGAAGTTGAAGCCGCCGAACGCCGCGGCATACTGATCCTGCTTGCCACCGGACAGGTTCAGGTCCTTGCGCTCGATTTCATAGGCCAGGCGGGCCAGTTCGTAATCTCCCAGCGGAATACCCATCCATTCGGCGAAGCACCTGAGGATGCAGACCACCATCGTGGACGAGGTTCCCAGGCCGGAGCCGGCCGGCGCATCGTTATAGGTGGTAATGGCAAAGCCGGAGGGTACCGGGCCGAAGTCCCGCACCACGCGGGCATAGACACCGTCGATGAGGAGGGCGCCGGAAGCGGCCCCCAGCGGCACCTGAACCGAGATCCCGGCATCGGCCGCCGCCACCCGCATCACGGGTTCGGACAGAGGCTCGATGGTGCAGTAGGCCGACAGGTTGATGGTGGCATTGAGGACCAGTCCGCCATACAGGTCACTGTAGGGCGACACGTCGCTGCCGCCGCCGGCGAGGCCCAGACGAAGGGGGGCTTTGCTTCTGATTTTCATGCTGCTAAGTGCTGTTTAGGAAGCCAGGATGGCATCGGCAAGGGCTTCCAGGGCGGGCTGGTCCTCGGGACGGAAACGGCTGCGGATGGTCACGAGGTCCCCCACCAGCTGCACGTCCTTCATAGCGCCGAACATCTCCTTCATGACCCGTCCGGCGCAGGGGGCCCAGGATCCGTTTTCGATCAGGGCCACGCGACGCTGCTGATATCCTTTAATCTGCAGGCTGTGCAGGAACTCATAGGCAGGTGTGAACAGCCCGGCATCGTAGGAGCAGGCGGCTACCACCATCTTCCCATAGCGGAAGGCATCCTCGACGGCTTCAGCTTTGTCGTCCCGGGTCAGGTCGCTTACGGCCACCTTGGGACAGCCCTTAGCCTTAAGGAGGTCGGCCAGCTTCAGGGCAACGGCTTCGGTACCTCCGTGGATGGAGGCATACGCTACGAAAACACCCTCTGTTTCAATTCCGTACGAAGACCATATCGTGTAAAGATTCAAGTACTGCTGCAGGTCTTTCCGAAGTACGGGTCCGTGCAGCGGGGCAATGATTTGCGGCTGCAGCGGCAACAGTTTTTTTAAGAGGGCACTCACTTGCGGGCCATATTTCCCGCAGATATTAAAGTAGTAGCGGCGTCCTTCGCAGGCCCAGTCATCGTCCGCATCTCCCCAGAAGCCACAACGGGACAGGGCTCCGAATTTGCCAAAGGCATCGGCCGAAAAAAGAACTTCCGAAGCCGCGTCGAAGCTGACCATGACCTCCGGCCAATGCACCATGGGAGCGGCGATAAAGCGCAGGGAATGGGTCCCGAGCTCCAGGACGTCGCCTTCCTTGACAGGCAGGGACTTGAAAGAGAGGCCGGGTGCAAACTGCCCCAGGAACTTCAGGGCCATGGCGCTGCCGACCAGTTGGATCTCGGGAAATTCCGCCACTACGGCCGCGATATGGGCCGAGTGGTCGGGTTCCATGTGATGGATCACGAGATAATCCGGCTGCCGGCCCGCAAGGGCCTCATGGAGCTGCTGGAGCCACTCCTCCCCTTTCCGTTGGTCGGCCGTGTCCAGAATGGCCACTTTCCGGTCCAGGATCAGATAGGAATTATAGGACATTCCTTCCGGCACAACATATTGACTTTCAAACAAGTCCAGATCCACACCGTCCACGCCGATGTAGCGGATATCGTTGGCGATTTCTTTCATTACTTTCTATATTTTTACAAATATAAGCAAAATAATGCGTAAATTGCGTTGAAATTACGTGCGCTATGTTTGCTTTAAAGGAACGGATGAAGCGCTGGAACAAGGATTATCTGACGCTTTTCGAGCATGTGGATACGGACGATGCCGCCGAAAGAATCAAATCCGGCATCTGGTTCCGCGGCCCCAACGTCTGGATTCTGGCCTTCTCCATCATTATCGCCTCCGTAGGTCTGAATGTCAATTCCACGGCTGTCATTATCGGCGCCATGTTGATATCCCCGCTGATGGGTCCCATCATAGGGGCGGGTCTGGCGCTGGGCACCAACGACGTGGATCTGCTGAAATCGGCAGGTAAGAACCTCCTGGTGATGGTGGTGATTTCGCTGCTGGCATCCACCCTGTTCTTCCTCCTGTCTCCCCTGTCGCTGGTGAACCCGACGGAGCTGGAAGCCCGTACCAGTCCCACGCTGTACGATGTACTGATCGCTCTCTTCGGCGGCGCAGCCGGCATTCTGGAGAACAGCCGGAAGGAGCGCGGAACGGCCCTGGCGGGCGTCGCCATCGCCACCGCCCTGATGCCGCCGCTGTGCACCGCCGGCTTTGGCCTGGCCCACGCCAACGCGCGCTTTTTCTTCGGCGCCCTGTATCTGTTCATCATCAACAGCGTCTTTATTGCCCTGGCCACCTACCTGATGGTCAAGTATTTGCGCTTCAAGACCGCCACGGGCATGGATCCCGCGCAGGTCAAGCGGCGCCGGGAGGTCATCAGCCTGGTCCTGTTCATTGTGGTGGTCCCCAGTATCTGGTCCGCGGCCATCCTGATCCGAGAGAACAATTTCGCCCGGGACGTGAATACCTTTGTGGAAAATAACCGCCTGGTAGGGCCGCGCAGCTATATTTACGACTATCGTGTCAGCGGGCGTACCGCTGAAATCTCCATTGCCGGCGAGCCGCTGGATTCGCTCATGCGCGCCTCCCTGATGGAAAATGCCGCCCAGTACAAGCTGAAGCCGGAAAACCTGACCCTGGTGGAACACGCCTTCGGGATGAGCCAGCAGGATATGGACAATATCATTTCCGAGATTTATTCCCGGGCCGATGAAGACCAGGCCAGCGATGCCGCCAGGATGGAAGCCATCCAGGCCCAGCTGGACCGCCTGAACTGGCAGGTGGACAGCCTCCGGCGCTGCAACCAGGCGCTTTCCGCTGAAGAGGACCTGCAAACAGAACTTGAACACATTAAATAACGGTAACTATGACCTACAAAAAAATCGCAGTGGCTGTCCTGCTTTTGCTCGCAGCCGGTTCGGTTGCCCAGGCGCAACTCAACCTCAGAAACCTCAAAGACGCCGCCAAGAAGGGGCTTAACAGCGCCACTTCCGGCAGCAACAACGCCTCTTCCGCTTCCACCACCCCTGCCGCCAAGGGCAAGACCTTCTACGTGAGCATTTCCACCGGATCGGCCCGCGCTGACGGCCTGTCCCCTACTACGGCCATGAAGGACCTGCAGAAAGCCATCGACACCGCCGAGGAGAACGATGTGATCCTGGTGGCCGAAGGCAACTATCTGGGCAATATGGACCGCGGTTACGTGGAGTCCGGCCGCTTCGGCAATGCCCAGAACGAGCGTGGCAAGTTCATCAGCATCTACGGCGGTTATTCCACAGACTTCAGTGAGCGGGATGTGATCAAGCACGTGACCAAAATCCAGCCCACCAGCCAGAAATTCACGGCTCCGCTGATGAACATCAACGCCCGTCGTCCGTATGGCTACACCGGTCCCGTGGGGACGGTCGTCATCGACGGCTTTACCTTCGACCTGGGTGAAAACAACCGCTATTGCGTGGCCGACGTGACCCAGGAAATCACCGGAACGCCGAATACCGGCGTCCTCACCGGCCGCTTCCTGGAGCCGGATGCATCGCCCCAGTGCCCTGTCGTGGGTTACTCCAGCGGGGACGAATATGCCCTGCACATGGACGTGGAAGGCAATATCCGCGTGTCCAACTGCGTGTTTGTGAACTGCCGTGACTACGGCATCTCCGCCATGATGGGTATGGGCCACATGGAAATCTGCAACAACATCTTCGTTGCCTGCCGTTATGCCGCCTGCCAGGTGCGTGGTTCTACCCGCGACCAGGACATCGAGAAGGTTTCCCTGGATTTCCACCACAACACCGTGCTCTTCACCTGGACCCGAACCAAGACCTTCGAGGACATGGGTCAGGGCTTCCGTTTCATGAACGGCATCCGCACCATCGACGTGCATAACAACATCTTCGGCTGCAACAGCAACTGCGCCGTGGAGCGTGTTTATTACGAATCCAACAAGGCCATGGAGGCTGCGAAGGTCAGCAATCTGTACGACAACTACTACTTCGCCAACCGCCGGGATCTGGAGATTGCCGCCATGGGTGCTCCGTCCATCTCCGTGCCCGCCGCCCGCATCGAGGAAGCCGAGCAAATCGGCCCCAAGTATGAAGGAAACGTGGAAATGCCCGAAGGCAACGATGCCTTCCTCAATGCCATCGACAAGCCCTATCTGGAAGGCTATATGAGCCTGACCATCATGTCTTCCCAGAGCTACAATCCCAATTCGGCCGCCAACCAGGTGAACCGGATGTTCGGCCTGAACCAGCAGGGCAGCGAGATTGTCCGTCCCAGCATGTACTGCAACAAGTATCCTTGGGAAAAGGCCAAAGACCTCTTCGGCAAAGTGGAGGGCTACGGCGCCCAGATGCCGCAGTAATTCATTCCTGCATGAAACAATATGCCTTCCGGTCCATCTACGGTCCGGAAGGCATTTTTTATGAGGTAGCCTGTTTCAGCTTAGGCACCCAGGCGGATTTCCAGGCGCTTGCGGATTTCCTGAAGGAACTGCAGGGAGGTGAGGCCCTTGGGCGTGATACCCTCGGACAGATTCACCAGGTCCTTGGTCTCCAGACCTTCGTTCAGCGTGTCGAAGCAGGCCTGTTCCAGCTGGTTGGCGTAATTCACCAGTTCAGGCAGCTTGTCCAGTTCGCCCCGCTTGCGGAAAGCACCGCTCCAGGCGAAGATGGTGGCCATCGGGTTGGTGGAGGTCTCTTCGCCCTTCAGATACTTGTAATAGTGACGGGTAACGGTACCGTGGGCGGCCTCGTACTCGTACTTGCCGTCCGGGGATACCAGCACGGAGGTCATCATGGCCAGGGAACCGAAGGCGGTGGATACCATATCGGACATCACGTCGCCGTCGTAGTTCTTGCAGGCCCAGATGAAACCGCCTTCGCTGCGCATCACGCGGGCTACGGCATCATCGATCAGGGTGTAGAAGTACTCGATGCCGGCGGCCTCGAACTGCTCCTTGTATTCGGCCTCGTAGATTTCCTCGAAGATGGCCTTGAATCGGCCGTCGTACTTCTTGGAGATGGTGTCCTTGGTGGCGAACCACAGGTTCTCCTTCACGTCCAGGGCGTATTTGAAGCAGGAGTGGGCGAAGCTGCGGATACTGGCGTCGGTGTTGTGCATGCCTTCGATGACGCCGGGGCCGGCGAACTCGTGGATCACTTCTTCGATCCGCTGTCCGGAAACGCCCTCGAACACCAGCTTGGCGATGCCGGGTTCCGTGGTCTGGATTTCGACGTCACGATACACATCGCCATAGGCGTGACGGGCGATGGTGATGGGCTTTTTCCAGAATTTCACGGCCGGGTGGATGCTGGGGATGGTGATGGGTGTACGGAACACGGTGCCGTCCAGCATGGCGCGGATGGTGCCGTTGGGGCTCTTCCACATCTGGTGCAGGTTGTATTCGCTCATGCGCTGCACGTTGGGGGTGATGGTGGCGCACTTCACGGCAACGCCCAGGCGCTTGGTGGCGTTGGCGGAGTCGATGGTTACCTGGTCACTGGTCTTGTCGCGGTACGGCAGGCCCAGGTCGTAGTATTCGGTCTTCAGGTCCACAAAGGGAAGGATGAGTTCGTCCTTGATCATCTTCCACAGGATTCGGGTCATTTCGTCGCCGTCCATTTCCACGAGCGGCGTGGTCATTTTGATTTTTTCCATATGGCAATTTAATTATACATTTCTATTATGAGATTCTCTCGCTTCGCTCGGAATGACATGTCATACCGAGGCCCGAAGGGCCGAGCGTATCTCATTATTTCCTATTCTTGTAATAATTCATCAGGCAGCCGTCGGCAAGGATCTGACGCTCGTCGGCGGTAAGGTTCCGGAAGTACAGGCGAATGGGCGTGGAGCGGCCGTCGCGCGTAATGACGCGGGCATCGATCTGTTCCTCACCGCCCAGGATGGCTTCGCGGATGCCGGGAACGAAGACATAGTCCCCCACCTCGTACTGGAAAGGCGTTTCCGGGTCGATGGTGAAGGGCACGATGCCCCAGTTGATGCAGTTGCTGCGGTAGCGCTTGGTGGCGTATTCGTAGCAAATGTTGGCATCGCCGCCCAGCTGGTCCCGGCCACGGTCAGGGCCTTCTGGAGGTCATCGCTCAGGACCCCGGCGCGGCGGTTACGGTCGTCCTCCTGGATGCGTTTGCTGCGGCCCACATATTCGGGAACGCGGCGACTCAGGGCGAATTCGGAGAGCTTCAGCGGGTTGGAACGGTAGCTGGACGTCTCGCCGGAAGGAATCAGTTCGTCGGTGGTGGTCACCGGGTCGTGGATCACCGCAGCCAGTTCCAGCAGCATGTTCTCCTGCATCGCGGGCATCACGGGCCAGTCCTTGATATTGGGACCGTAGCGGAGCGGCTCCTCGGGCATGGCCTTGCCGAAGCCCTGATAGACGCGCTTTTTGTAGATGCGGCCATCGAACTGATAAGGCTTGTGCGTGTCTTCGTATTCGATATCGGTAGCAGCGGTGATAACACCGCCGTTGGCTGCCGTGGCGGCGATGCTGCGGGCATCCATCAGCGCCACCATGGAAATTTGCCCCTGACCGGGCTTGGAGCCTTCTCGGTTGGGGAAGTTGCGGGTGGTATGGCGGATGCTCAATCCATTGTTGGAAGGCACGTCGCCAGCGCCGAAGCAGGGGCCGCAGAAGGCGGGTTTAATGACCACACCGGCCTCCAGGAGCTCTTCGGCAATATGGTTGCGCGTAGTGGCCAGATACACCGGCGTGCTCTGCGGGTAGGCGCTCATGGTGAAATAATCGTTGCCGATGGACTTGCCTTTCAGGATGGTGGCGGCTTCGCTCAGGTTGTCGTATGTACCGCCGGAGCAGCCGGCGATAATGCCCTGGTCGGCATACACCTTGCCGTCACGGATCTTGGAAACCAAGTCGGGATGCACCTTGTCCCCGAAACGCTTCTTGGTGTCTTCCTCGATGGCCTTCAGGACCTTTTCGGGATCGGCCTGCAGCTCGTGGATGCTCACGGCATTGGACGGGTGATACGGCAGGGCAATCATGCTTTCCTGGCTGCTCAGGTCGATGGTGACCATGGAGTCGTAGTAGGCCACGGCGCCCGGCTTCAGTTCTTTATAGGCTTCGGGCCGATTGTGCATTTCGAAGTACTTCTGCACTTCCCCGTCGGTGACCCAGATGGAGCTGAGGCAGGTGGTTTCTGTGGTCATGACGTCGATGCCGTTACGGAAATCGATGGGCAGGTCCTTGACGCCGGGGCCGGCGAATTCCAGCACCTTGTTCTTCACGAAACCGCTTTCAAACACGGCTTTCACCAGGGAAATGGCCACATCGTGCGGGCCGATGCCGCGCTTGGGTTTCCCTTCCAGCCATACCAGCACCACTTCGGGGGCATTGATGTCCCAGGTGTTCCTGAGGAGCTGCTTCACCAGCTCGCCGCCGCCTTCGCCTACGCCCATATTGCCCAGGGAGCCATAGCGGGTATGGGAGTCGGAGCCCAGGATCATGTTGCCGCAGGCGGTAAGGGCCTCACGGGCATACTGGTGGATAACCGCCTGGTTGGCAGGCACATAGATACCACCGTACTTCTTGGCGGCGCTCAGGCCGAACACGTGGTCGTCCTCGTTGATGGTGCCGCCCACTGCGCACAGGGAGTTGTGGCAGTTGGTCATGGCATAGGGCAGCGGGAATTCTGTAAGGCCGCTGGCCCGGGCCGTCTGGATGATGCCCACGTAGGTGATGTCGTGCGATACCATGGCGTCGAAGCGGATCTTCAGTGCGCGGTGTTCAGATACGCTCGCTCCGCTCGGTATGACAGAAGTGTCATGCGCACGCAGAATTTGATAAGTGATCGTGTTTTCGCGGGCCTCGTCTTTGCCGAGAGGTCCTTCCGATGCGATGGTTTTCCCATCAAGGAGATATACTCCGTTCGGATGCAGTGTAATCATATGATTGAGTCGATAAATATTGTCAATGCCAGCATGTCGGCCGCCCCGCCCGGGGAAATCCCTTCCGCAGCGTAGCGCTCACACATTTTTTCTAGTTTTTCTTCCGAAAAGTCCTTCAGCAGCTCCCCTGCTTCCTTTTTCACTTCTTCTGCCCTTTGCTGCCCCACTCTTTTCACCACGCAGGTGTCGTCCAGGGTGGACATGATCTTCAGGAGCAGGCGATGAGATACACTCGCTTCGCTCGGTATGACAGAGGTTTTTTTTGTCATACCGAGGCCCGAAGGGCCGAGCGTATCTCCATGGTAAAACGGAAGCCAGTCTTCGAAGAGCGGGCGGTAGCCGCTGAGTGCCAGGGCCATGGCTCCCCGTGGGGGTAAGTTACTGTTATTCTGCGACTTGGCATAAATCCCCTGGGCGATTTTGCCTAGGGATGATTGCATAAGCTGCACATTATGAGCACCTTGCGCCCACGCATTCAAGGCCAGACCCAGGCAGAAAATGGCTCCGCGATGGGTGTTGACTCCGCCGGTCGCGGCCAGCATGGCCTTTTCGGCCTCGATTCCGAGGGGTCGCAGCGCCTCGACCGAAGCCGCCAGGGCCATCGGGGCGAAGAAAGGACGGATGGCGGCGATACCCTTTCGCATGGTTCCGTAATCCATATCCGTGTGGGCGCCGCTGGAGTCAGGACACACCAGGCCGGGCTTCATGGGCAGATCCAGCTCCAGGCGAAGGGCCCTTTCGGCCAGATGCGCCAGGAGGTAAGGCCAGGTGCTTTCGGGACAGAGGGCCGCGGCTTCACGGAAGGAGCCCCGGTCCAGCGCCGCCCGTACGGCAGAGGCCGAAACGGCATCAGGGGTGCCCAGACGGGGAATTTCGATGCAGGAAGTATGCTCCTGCAACAGGACGTTATAGCGCTTGGTAAGGGCGTCGATGGGTTCCGAACCCACAAGGCGCGTGGGATTTCCCAGCGCCGGCGCAATGTGACGGGTGTACAGGTCGATGTCCAGCCGCATCTGGGTTTCAGCGGCCTCGGACAGGTCTTTCAGGAAATACGTGGGGAAGGTCGCGGCCGAAATCTGATAGGCCGATCCTTCCGCGACCACCACGCGGCCCGCCACTTCAGCGGGAACGCCAGCGCGGATCATCGGGAGGCGCTCGGCGTACGGGAAGACGGAAAGGTCCTCACGGACGGGAATCAGGTAGAGGGTATCGACCTGCTCCAGGGCCTTCGAAATCAGGTACTGGTGACCCAGGGTAAAGGGATTGGCGTTCAGGATAATGACACCGGCGCGGCCGGGACGCCGGAGCCCGCTCAAATAGGCGCAGTACTGCTCCAGTCCCCTGCCGTTTTCCATCAGGATGGCCAGCGGCGTCCGGGCCAGCAGTTTGAAACCCAGGCTCTGGAAGACCGTCTCGTATTCCGGTTTGGTGAAAACCTTCAGCGAAGCGGCGCCGTGGCGCTGGATCAGCTGGGAAAGCAGTGGGGCCAGGAGGCCTTCGGAGCGGGCCTGTTTGCTGACGGCCACGCACTTGAGCACATCGCCCGAGAGGCCGGCACCGGCCAGAATCTCGCCATCGGCATCCTGCAGCGTCAGATACAGGTCAAGCGCTTCCATCCGAAGCCCGTTGGACTCGAGGAAACGCTCCACCTTTTTGCGGAAGAAAGGAGATGACAGCGGCACCTCCTGTATGTTCATTCTTTCGTATGCTTCCATGACTGCAGGCTTCCCAATACTCCCGGTATGACCTACTGCTGAAATACGACGCGAAGGTAATGATTTATTACCTAATTGCCAAGGTTTCGTTACGATTTATCAGGAAAGCCGGGCAATCAGTTCATCGCCCAAAGCACTCTTCTGTTTGATGTGGTCCAGCACCGCCGTCACGAAGGAATTGGACTCGAAGTCCCCGCGTACCTGGGAGAAGTCCCGGGCCTTCACTTCCTTGTCTCCATCGGCCCCGAAACCCGTCATGGACGCCAGGTTGAATTCCTTCCTGGCATCTTCGTACAGTTCCTTGTCCAGGCCGATAACGGCTTCTTTCCAGCGCTTGACGATGTCCACCACCTGTTCCCGGGTAATCTCCTCCAGCGGATAGCCGAAGAAGTCCTTGTACTTGTCGTAGGCCCAGGTCCATTCGGCATCGTAATAGTTCCGGTGCAGGGACTGGAAGGCATCGGATAGGCCCCGGAGGTCCAGACTCCCCTCTTCCACCTGCTGCAGCAGGTCCGAAATGGCCTGGCGGGGTGCCAGGAGGCCGCTCAGATCCAGCCAGTTGCCGCCGCCGATGGGACAGGTAGGCTTCAGGGCCTCGCGAATGTCCGCGTCAGAGGCTCCGGCCGGCAGGTTCTCCAGGCGTTTGATGATGGAGTTGCCCAGGAACTTGGTAATGGCCGTTTCGTAGTAGCGGATGCCGGCGCGGAGGGAATGGTTGCGGATTTTGGTGCTGTGATAGGAATAGAGGTCCGACAGCTCGCCGGAGGAATACTGCAGGTTTTTCAGCAGCTGGATGCCCTTGAACATTTTCTGGATGGTGTAGGGGCTCAGCAGGTTGTAGTTGATGCAATCCAGCCGGTCAGGATCCTTTCGGGCATCGCGCTTGGGCCATTTCTGGGCGTCGCGGACCGTACCCACGCTGCGCAGGTTCACACCCGGCACCAGATACGTGGTATTCTGCTGCTCGATCAGGTAGGAGAACGGCAGGTGCGAGGTGTCGGAATGCGTCACATGACGGCCCATCACCAGGGAGAAGGCGCCCACGCGGGACGGCCAGAGGATGTAGGAATCGGACGAAGTCTTGGCGCCCCGCTCCAGGATGCCCTGGTGGATGGGACCCAGCTTGTACATGTGGTTGCTCTGGTTGGAGCCGCTGCCGGCGTTCATGAAGGAGAACATACCGGCAATCAGGAGGGTGCTCTTGTGGTGGGTCACGGTGAATGGACCGGCGAAGATGGCACAGGCCTCTCCGTTTTCCTCCTGACAGTTGCTGAAAAAGAGCGAATCCGAAGCGCTGTAGCCATGTCCCATGGTGCAGCTCTGGCCCACGAAACAACGGGTCAGCGAGGTGTTGTCCGAGATGCTGCTGCCGCTGCAGATGATGAAATCGTCGGCGATAACTCCGTGGGCGATGGTCACCGGGGCTACGGCGTTGCTGTTCACGCTGCCGTTGCGCAGGCGGCTGGCTCCGCTGATAACGGCATAATCGCCGATGCGTACGGCGTTGATATGGCGCGTATTGCGGATGGAGACATGGTCCCCGATCCGGCCTCTGTCGCTGCTCTGTTGCCGCGCATAGTCGTCGATGAAGGCATTCAGGCGCTGGATCAGGGCCGGACGATGCCGGTACATCGCCAGCACATAGGCCATCTGGGCGCTCAGGCGGTCGTAAATCTTCACCTCGCGGCCGCCGGTCTCGTTCAGCACCGACACTTCCACGCCGTTGCCGAAGGTCGAAGGGCCCTCGTTCACGATCAGGTCCACATTTTCGATATAGCTGTGGGCGCCGATGTCGTAATTGGCCACGTAGTTGGTGACGTTCTCGATCAGGGTATCGTCACCGACTGTGACATTGTGGAGGGTGGCTTCCCTGAGGCCGGAGTGCTTTTTGACGCCGCCGGGGAGCACGAACACTTCCTGGAAGCGGCCGAATTTCACTTCGCCCGAAAAACGGACGTTCCGGATGTAATTCAGGGATGCGGGGTCCGAAGCATAAACGGTGGACCAGTCCTCGGCCCGGCATCCCCGGGCAATGAGCAAGTCGATTTGTTCTTGTGTTAAGGGATTATAGCTCATAAGTTCGTTATATTGCAAAACAGAGTTCCTTTACCTAATGATATTTCCAAGCCCAGGATGGGGCGGGTGCCTTCGGTATCGCGCCAGACCAGGACCTGGTTGCCGCTGCCGTTTTCCATAAGGCCCCTGCCTAACAGGTCCACCTGGATGCAGTCGGCCGTATGGCCGGGATACTTTTCGCTGTCCTTGCCGGTCCGCCGGACTTGGCAGTCCATGATAGTTCCGGTGAAAAAGGCCTTTAAATCAAGCGTTTCCGTCTGGTCGAAGTCGAAACGCCTAATATACCAAAGCATCGACAGGAGTTCGAAGGTACGGCCGTCATTGTCAAAGAAGAAGTGCTCCCCTTGCTTCCGGCCTTTGGGATGGCGCTCGAAGTGGATGCCCCTCTCCCCTTTTCCGTAATAACAGTAAGTATAGTCCTTGCCCGTCTGGCTGAAATTGTAAACGGATTCCATCCCGGGGTTAGACAGGTACAGCCCGGCCATATATTCCGCCCTCATGAACAGACGGAACACAGGAGCTACACGAATTTTTACAACGCTTAGATAAGCGGGCTGCTCCTGCCATTCGCTAAGTTCCAGGGTCATGGTGGCATTGGCCACCTTGGTTTTCATGGCGCCCAGCTTATACCGCAGTTCGTACTCCAGGGACTCAGGTTCCTGCGCTCTTCCTATAAAAGGGAGCAGAAAGAGCAGTATAAATATCAGTCGTTTACGCATACCACTTCTACCATTTCTTTAATTCGCGCAAGTAACTCCTCCTGCGTATGCAACCGGGCCCGCATACAGTAACGGGCCTCGTTGTCGCACAGCAGGCAGCGGCGGGGCGCAAGGCCGATGTCCCCGCGACTCAGCGGCATGGGCTGTCTGTCGAAGAGATGACAAATGTCCAAGTCCATCATACGACCGAGGGGATGGCTATCTTCCACCTGGCAGGCCAGGCGCTTGGCCGGAAGCGGGGGCATCGACAGGATAAAATAGCCTTCGAAGCCCGTTTCCAGGTCTTTCAGTTCTTCGAAATCTGGCGAAAAGGCCGCCCGGACGGCTTCTACGCCAGCCTTGGCAATCTTCAGGGAGATGTCGGTCCGCTTTTCGGCACCGGGCAACTGCACCGTCAAACAGAGAAGCGACTTGCCTGGATTGGCTCCAAGCAAGTCCTTCTGATGCTGAACTCTGCGTTCGCGGCTAAGCAGTAGTTGCTCCAGTGTGACGGGCATCAGTCCTTGATGTTATAGATCTTATCCAGGACGGAACCGTCGCGGTTCATCACGATGCCTACTACCTTATCGCCAAAAGGCAGCGGATCGGGCGTACCGATGATACTGTTGGCCTTGGCAGCCAGCTCCTTGATATCCACTACCTTCAGTCCGGCCTCGCGGAGCCTTTCGGCAATTTCCGGACGGCCCGGATTCACGGCAATGCCATATTCCGTAACTACCACATCCACGGACTTGCCGGGGGTAATCAGGGTGGTCACCTTGGGCACCACGCAGGGAATGCGGCCGCGCAGGAGCGGGCACACGATGATGCTGAGGGCGCTGTCGGCCGCCGTATCCTGATGGCCGCCGATGGCACCGCGGATGATGCCGTCGCTGCCCACCAGTACGTTCACATTGAAGTCCGTGTCCACTTCCAGGGCGCTCAGAATCACGATATCCAGGGCATGGGTGGCCGAACCCAGGTGCTGCCCGGAGGCATATTCCACGGCCGACACTTCCTGGTGCGAAGGGTCGTTCATGATGGACTGCGCCGCCACTTTGTCGAAGGACTGTACGTCGATGAGTTTCCCGATCAGGCCTTCCTCGTGCAGCTTCACCATGTGCGCCGTGATGCCGCCCAGGGCGAAGGAGGCCTTGATACCACGGCTCAGCATCTCTTCACGGATGTACTTAACGGCTGCCAGGGAGGCACCGCCGGTACCGGTCTGGATGGAGAAGCCATCGACAAAGAGGCCGGAATGGATGATGACCTTCCGAAATGGACATGGGCATATTGGGATAGGCCACCAGGTCGTCGGTGATCACCACCACGTGCCTGGCGTAGCGGGCATCGGGCAGGGCGTAACCCAATGAGCCACAGATGCTCTTGGCGTTCTCGCTGCGGGAATAGCCGCAGGCATTACCCAGTTCGTCGGAGGACGATGCCCCCAGGAAAGCCACGTCAATCTTCAATTCGCCGTTTGCGATGGCGCTGCCGCGGCCACCGTGGGAACGGAACACCACCGGCTCTTTCATGAGGCCGTGCGAAATGGCATCGGCAAGGGCGCCCCGCAGTCCAGAGGTGGAAATGCCGGTAATGACCCCATTCTTGATATGGTCAATGAGCGGCGCATGCACGTCCGAGAGGCTGGAGGCAGCCAGTTTCAGGTCCTTGAAGCCCATCTGGGCCAGTTTATCGACAACCAGGTTCACCACCTTGTCTCCGCCCCGGAAATGGTGGTGGAAACTGATGGTCATGCCATCCTGCAGCCCGGAGCGGCGGATGGCTTCTTCCAAAGAGACTAACTTGGTGTTTCTCATAGCGCTTCCTCCTTGTCAATGACACCGGCGGCGATGGCCAGGGCAATGGTGCGTTCGGCACGCAGCACCACCGGGCGGTCCACCATTTTTCCGTTCACGGCGATGACGCCAGAGCCCTTGGTCTGGGCTTCCCGAATGGCGGCCACCACGGCGCGAGCCTTGTTGATTTCCTTCTCGGTGGGCGTAAATACTTCATTTACAACCTCAATCTGGCGCGGGTTGATGATGGATTTTCCATCAAAGCCCAGCGTCTTAATGAGTTCCACTTCCTTGCGGAAGGTTTCCATATCGTCCAGATTGGAATAGACCGTGTCGAAGCAGGCGATGCCGGCGGCGCGCGCGGCCACCACAATCTGTTCGCGGGCCAGCAGCAGCTCGGCGCCGCCCGGGGTCCGGTTGGTCTTGAGGTTGGCGGAATAGTCTTCGGCACCCAAAGCGATGCCCATCATCCGCTTGGAGGCGGTGGCAATGGCAAAGGCGTTCACCACGCCCAGGGCACTTTCGATGGCGGCCATGATCCGCGTCTCCCCCACCCGGCCGATTTCGGTTTCGACCTTAAGGATTTCGGCCTCAAGCTCTTTCACTTCCTCGGCGGTTTCGGTCTTGGGCATCCGGATTACGTCCACACCGGCTTTTACCACGGCTTCCACGTCCTTTTTGCCGTAGGGCGTACTCAGCGGATTGATCCGGACCACCATTTCCGTGGTTCCGTAATCAATGCTTTTCAGGGCGTTATACACCAGCAGACGGGCGGCGTCCTTTTCGGCCATGGTCACGGAATCCTCCAGGTCCAGCATAATGCTGTCGGGGCCGTAGATATGGGCATCGGCCATCATTCCCGGATTGTTGCCGGGGACGAACATCATCGTTCTCCTTAATCTTTCCATATGTCTTTTCCCGTTGCCCGGACGGCTGCGGCAGTAACCCGCGCCCGGATGGTGCAATCCAATGCTCCTTTGTCGATGGCGTCCACCTGGGCATCGTGGATGTCCAGGCCTTCCAGCGTTTCTACGATGACGGCCTTGATCTGACGGCCGAACTGTGCCGCCACGGAGCTCTGCAGATTCACCTGCAGGCCTTTTCCCGGGGCGATGGTGACCATGATGTCACCCGATTCTAACGTTCCAGCTATTGCGTTTTTCATTATACTATCCTTGATGTGCGGGACGCAGGAGGTCCAGCACTACTTTGACGGGGTTGAAGGTCTCGATGGGAACTTCCACGAAGAGGGTGTTCCAGTCGCTCATGGCGCCGTTCCACAGACCGGGCAGTTCCAGGGCCTTGAGCTCGCGGCCTTCGAAGCTCTTGGAGCTGATGAAGCCGGCTTCCGGATCCACGTACTGCAGCAGGTCAAAATGCTCTCCCTTGTAGTCGTTCAGGCAGCAGACCAGGTCCACGGGATTGAAGTGCGTGGCCTTGGACATGGCCTGCATGGCGCCGGCATCGTCCTTATTGATCTGGACGCTTTCCAGGATCTGCAGACTGGTGCAGCCGTCCTTGCCGGCGATGATGTACGGGCCGCCGCCGGGCTCGCCCTCGTTGCGCACCATGCCGCAGACGCGGATGGGACGGTTCAGCTTGGCGCGGAGCATCTGCACGCGCTCGGCCTCGGAATGGGCCAGGGGCAGCTGGATGCACAGTTCCTTGTCCAGGAAGTTCTCGATTTCGTTGCACAGCTGCACCGAAGGATCCTGGTCCAGCTTCTTCAGATAGGCGAAAATCTTGTCCCGCAGCTGCAGGGCCACGCCCATCAGCACCTGCTTATATTCGGCGGTGACGGGCAGGAGTTTCTCGTGCGAGACATTGTCGATATTCTTGATGCTCACCAGCTCATCTTCCACCTTGTTCAGGTTGTGGATCAGGGCGCCGTGTCCGGCGGGACGGAAGAGCAGGCTGCCGTCGGCCTTGCGGAAAGGCTTGTTGTCGGGATCCACGGCGATGGTGTCCGTGGCCTTGTCCTGGAAGGTGAAATGAATGTTGTAGCGCACGCCATAGCGTTTTTCAAAGGCGTCCTTGATGGCGCCGATGGCTTCCTCGAACAGGCTCTGGTGCTCCGGGGAGATGGTGACGGTGATGTTGCAGCTGCCGTCGGCATTGCGCATATATTCCTGTGCTTCCACCAGATGTTCGGCGATGGCGGTGCGCACTTCCTCCGGATAGCGGTGGAATTTGAGCACACCCTTGGGCTTGCTGCCATAGGCCAGGCCTTCTTCCTTCAGGAGCTTGGCCAGCACGTCCTTGCGATAGGCGGCGCTGTCCTCGGGCTCGCCGAAGAGTTCCGGCGTATAGAAGGCGAAATCCTTGATGCGGGCGGCCAGCTTGGCGCCGGGGGCATCGGCCTTCAAATCCTCGCCGCCTTCCAGGGTGGCCAGGCCGCTGAACATATCCTTGAACATACGGGAGGCCGCGCCGGAGGCAGGAACGAACTTGCTCTTGCCCTTGACTTCGGCCTGCTTATAATAAGCCACAGCAGCCTTTACTTCGGGGGCGTCCAGGACTTTGATGCCTCTGACGGGCGTTGCCGGGCCTACGATTTTCATCCACGGAAAGCCGCTTTTGAAATGGTCGATCTGTTCCTTGACTTGGCGAACGCTGGCGCCGCGTCCTTCAATCTGCTGGGTGTCTTTCTGGGTAAACATAGTGTATGGTGGTTAGTCGATATAAAATTCTCTGCGGTAATTGTATTCGCTGCGCAGCTGCTCGAAGCAGCCGGGATTGGAGCGGAAGAGAAAATCGTCCGTGAAGATGGGGTAATTGTACTGCAGGATGGCCGCGATTTCCCCCTGCGACTTGCCTCTCATGTCGATGGCCACGGGCCGGAAGGTTTCGTCCTCCATGGCCGGCCGGAAGTCCATCAGCGGACGGATGCCGAAATGACGGGCCACGGCCTGCACTGCCATCGCGGTACCGTTCTGCTTGCCCTGATAGGAATAGCCGGCGATATGCGGGGTGGCGATGTCGCACAGTTCGATCAGATGCGGGTTCACGTTGGGTTCGTTGCACCAGGTGTCCAGCACCAGGCCGCCCAGTTTGGGCCGGGCGTGCATCAGGGCTGCTTCGTCCACCACTTCCCCGCGGGATGCGTTGATGAAGATGGTGCCCGGGCGCAGTTTTTCGAAAAACTCCCGGCCAGCCATGTCGCGGGTGGTTTCGTCCAGCGGAACGTGCAGGGTGACGATGGTGGATTCCGCCAGCAGCTGGTCCAGGGACACGAAGGCATCGGGGCCTTCTTTCCGGGCGCGGGGCGGATCGTTCAGGAGAACTCTGATTCCGAGGCGCCGGGCCATGCTTTCCACGCGCTTTCCCACATTTCCCACGCCGATGATGCCGATGGTGGCCTCATCCAGGCGGATAGCCCTTCTGGAGGCCAGGCCGTAGAGGGCCGAAAAGACATAATCGGCCACGCCGCCGGCATTGCAGCCTTCGGCATTCTGCACTTCGATGCCGTTGGCCGCGCACCACTGCGTGTCGATGTGGTCCGTGCCGATGGTGGCACAGGCGATCATCTGCACCTTGGAACCGGCCAGGAGGTCGGCATTGCAACGCGTGCGCGTACGGATGATGATGCAGTCGGCATCTGAGATGGATGCCCGGTCGATGGCGCGCCCGTCCAGGTATTTCACCTCCGCGTAGGGCTCCAGGACACCTTTCAGGAAAGGGATATTGGTATCAGCGACAATCTTCATCGGTTTGGTTTCTGTACGTTCCACAAAATTAATAATTTTGACGGAAATAGCGATGGCTTCGGAGAATCTTTTTATATTTGTGGCCTATGATGACAAATGGACTCAAAATCACCCTATGGCTGCTGGTCCCCGTGGCCGTGGTCCTGCTCCTGTTCGGGATCGGGATACTGCGGGATGGGAAGCGGGCTTTCACGGCACGCGAACGCCGGATTATCAGCGAAACGGACTCCCTGATGCCCGTCTATACCCTGCCCGCCGACACGGCGGTGCTGCGGGCCGTTTCCGTGGATTTTTCGGACCGGGAACTGGCCTCTCCCCTGCTGGAGACGCTCCTTTCCAAGATGACCTATACAGTCCGGCACCCGTCCCAGGACGGCGTGGGCATCGCGGCTCCGCAGGTGGGGCTGAACCGCCGGGCCGTGGTAGTCCAGCGCTTCGACAAAGCCGGCGAACCCTTCGAGGCCTATCTGAACATCCGCATCGACCGCCTGGAGGGCGAACTGGTCTGCGGTCCGGAGGGCTGCCTTTCCGTACCCGGCATGCGCGGCATGGTGCCCCGCTATCCCCAGATCCAGATTTCCTACGTACGGCCCGGCTCCACCGAGCGCCAGACAGAATGGGTGGAAGGCTTCACCGCCGTCATCTTCCAGCACGAATGCGACCACCTGGAAGGCATCCTGTATATTGACAAAGCAGTGGAACTGTCGGAGGTGGAGGAATAGTCCGCGTTGTGCATGGGGTCGTGGGCGTAAATGATTGATTATCAATGACAAAAGCGATTACCTATGCCTGTTTTGCCCTAGGGGTAAACAGATAAAGCGCTCTGCATTATTTAGTTACGCCCACACAATTTGCCTTGGAAGTACTGATTGTGCTTCAATCTGCCATGTTTTTCATAATTTTTTTCAAGTTTTTTACCGAAATCTTTGCAGTTTCAAAAAATTGTAGTACATTTGCAATCCCAAACGGGAAACACGGGGTATTAGCTCAGTTGGTAGAGCGTTTGAATGGCATTCAAAAGGTCAGGAGTTCGATTCTCCTATGCTCCACTTGAAAATCAATTAGTTACGAGC
>CACYHZ010000011.1:0-31635 GCA_902774345.1 uncultured Bacteroidia bacterium
GACGGTGTAGTGAACCACCAGCTTCCCGTCGAAGTAGGGATCGTGGAGCCAGGCGGAGACGGGCCAGGTGTGTACGCTGCCGCGGGGAAGGCGGTGGCGGGCCATCACTTCGGCAATCTCGGCATTCACATCGCCGCCCTTCAGGTATAGGATGCCTTGCGAGAATTTCCCCTTGACCCAGGGATAAAAGTCCGTGAGGGAGGCTACGGCTCGGGAAACCACAAAGTCGAAGTGTTGGGGCAGGGTCTCGGCGCGGGCGTTTACAATTTGAACATTGGGTAGGCCCAGGGCCGATGCAACCGCTTGTGCTACAATCGTTTTCTTTCCCACGGAGTCGCAAAGGACAAACTGCGCCTGAGGGAAAAGGATGGCCAGAGGAATGCCGGGAAAGCCGCCGCCGGTGCCCAGATCCAGCACCTGCGAATGGGCAAAGCGTTCACTTAGGCCCGGAACGGTCTGCAGGTATCGGGCGATGGATAGCGAATGCAGCACGTGATGTAGATACAGCTGGTCGATGTCTTTCCGGGAAATGACGTTGATTTGGGCATTCCATTCCCGGTACAGCTCATCCAGGGCTGCAAAGGAGGCCTCCTGGGCGGGTGTCAGGGAGAAATCGGCCTTTACGAAGGAGAGGAATTCGCTTGCGTTCATTCCACTTCCCCCCGGAGCATCATTTGGGCCAGGTGCTGTTTGCCCCGGCGGATGCGCGTGCGGACCGTATTCAGCTCCAGGTCCAGCTCCTTCGCAATCTCTTCGTATTCCAATTCTTCGATCATATACTTGATCATCACATCTTTATACAGCGAGGGAAGTTCGTCGATGTACTGCATCAGGCGCTGGTGAACCTCGTCGTTGATGATTTCCTCCTCGGGGGTGGTTTCCGTGAGTTCGGCATTGTCGTGGGACCCCTGGGTGCTCTTGTGCAGGAACCCCTCCTTCTTTTCGTCTTCCCGCTGGATGCTGCTCAGGTGGTCCAGGGCGGTACGGGTGGCGATGGTCAGCAGCCAGGGCCGGAATTCGCGCGAGGTGTCGAAGCCGGACAGGGCGGTAAACGCCTTCTGGAAGCTCTCCGTGACCACATCGTCCACATCGGCCTTCCAGCGGAAATAGCCGCTCACCCTTCCGCGGACCGAGCGCTCGTGCACCTCGTACAGGGCCCGGAAGGCCATCTGGTCCCCCCGGATGGCGCGTTCCACCAGTTCCTTTTCGCTATATTGCAAATAATCCATATTTCTAATGTGCTTCCAGCCAGTTCTTTCCGGCCGAACATTCAACGGTGAGGGGCACGGAAAGCGTGATCACGTGCTCCATCACGTCCACCACCAGCGCCTCCAGCCGCTCCACCTCTTCGGGGAGGGCGTCGAACAGCAGTTCGTCGTGAATCTGCAGCACCATCCGGCTGTGTAATCCCTCTTCCTTCAAGCGTTTGGCTACGCCGATCATCGCCAGTTTGATGATATCGGCCGAAGTCCCCTGGATGGGGGCGTTCACGGCGTTGCGTTCCGCCAGGGAACGAACGGTAGCGTTCCGGGCCGAAATGTCTGGCAGGTACCGACGTCGGCCGAAGAGGGTTTCCACATAGCCGTGCTCCCGGGCGAAGGCGATGTTGCCGTCGATGAAGCCGCGGATGGCCGGGAAGGCCTGGAAATAGCCGTCGATCAATTCTTTAGCCGCCATCCGGGGCAGGTGCAGGCGCTGCGCCAGGCCGAAGGCGGAGATGCCGTACATAATGCCGAAGTTGGCGGTCTTGGCCATTCCGCGCTGTTCCCGCGTCACTTCCTCCACGGGGATGCGGAAAATCTTGGCGGCGGTGGCGGCGTGGACGTCCACCCCGGCGCGGAACGATGCCGTCAGGTGCTCGTCCCCGCACAGGTGGGCCATGATGCGCAGCTCGATCTGCGAATAGTCGGCCGAAACGATGACCCCGTCCGGCGTCCCCGGGACGAAGGCCTTTCGAATCTCCTTCCCGCGTTCGGTACGGATGGGGATGTTCTGCAGGTTGGGGTTGGAGCTAGATAGGCGTCCCGTTGCCGTAAGCGCCTGATTGAACGTAGTATGGACGCGTCCGTCCACCTCGGAAACATAGGACGGGAAGGGCTCGATATAGGTCGACAGCAACTTCTTCACCGCCCGGAACTCCAGGATTTCCTCCACGATGGGATGGCGGTCGGCGATGGCCACGAGGGTGGCTTCGTCCGTGCTGTACTGCCCCTTGGCGCCGCTTTTCTTGGCCTTGGGGTCCAGTTTCAATTTGTCGAAAAGCAGGTCGCCCACCTGTTTGGGGGACGAGATGTTGAGAAGCGGTTCCCCGGCCATCTCCCGGATGCGTACTTCGCGTTCCACCAGCTCTTTCCGGAGCCCGTCGGCGAAGCTGCGAATCTGCGACAGGTCCACCTTTACGCCGTCCCGTTCCATCTGGGCAAGGACTTTGGAGAGGGGCTCTTCCATCGCATCGTAGAAGGAGGGCAGCTGCTCGCGTAGTTTGTCTCCCAGCGGCACCAGCACCGCAGCCTCTTTCAGCCGGGAAGGACCTTCCTCGTCCGGCACTTCGTCAAAGAGGGAGCCGGTGGTGGCGGTTTGCGCCGTTTCTTCCAGCGATACGCCCAGGTACGCCTGCGAAAGGGCGGCCAGCTCGTGGCTTCGTTCCGGATTCAGCACATAATGCATCAGTTCGATGTCGTTCCACTGGCCCTCAAGGCCCATTCCGGCCTGCGAAAGCAGATGCGACTGCCGCTTCAGGTCCACCCCGTATTTGGCAATCCCGGCGTCCTCCAGCAAAGGCCGGATTTGAGATACGCTCGCTTCGCTCGGTATGACAGGGGCAGTCTTTATTGTCATACCGGGGCCCGAAGGGTCGAGTGTATCTCCCGCCGCCAGCACCAGGCGCTTGACAGGGGCAAAAATCCCTTCGCCATACGCCTCGGTGATGATGCCCACTTTGCCGGAGCTTTTAGCGGCCGCCAGCACTTCGGCCAGCGGAGCCTCCTGGTAGGTGAAGACTGGCTGGGGGATACTTTCACTTGTCATACCGAGGCCCGAATGGCCGAGCGTATCTCCGGCTTCTACCTTACCAACCAAATATTTTTTCAGCGAGTTAAACTCATAGAATTCAAACAGTTCCGCTGCTTTTTGTTGAAAGACGCCCGTAAAGCGCATCTGCTCCCGGGACAGCGGGATGTCCATATCGGTCTTGATGGTGACCAGCTCCTTGGACAGGGCCATATGCGGCTGCGCTTCCCGGAACAGTTCCTGCTGCCGCGGGGTAAGCTGGTCCAGATGGGCATAGATGTTCTCCAGGCTGCCGAACTGGGCGATGAGTTTGGCTGCGCCCACTTCGCCCACTCCTTTCACGCCGGGCACATTGTCGGCGGTGTCGCCGCAAATGGCCAGCATGTCAATGACTTGCGAAGGGCTGGAAATACCCCATTTCTCACAGAGTTCCGCCTCGCCCACCAGCTCGTTTTCGCTCCCCGACTTGCCGGGTTTGTACTGGAACACATGCGGGCCGATCAGCTGGCCATAGTCCTTGTCAGGCGTGACCATATACACATCCATCGACTCCGACGCCTGCTGCGTAGCCACCGAGCCCAGGACATCATCGGCCTCGAAGCCGGGGATGGTGAGCACGGGAATGTTCAGGGACTGGAGCAGTTCGGTCAGCGGCTCCAGCGCCTCCACGATCAGTTGCGGGGTAGGCGGCCGGGTGCCCTTGTATTCCGGATACAGCTGGTTGCGGAAAGTCCCGCCCGGAGGGTCAAAGGCCACCACCAGGTGGGTGGGCTTCTCCCGTTCGATCATTTCCAGCAAGTATTTGGTAAAGCCGAACAGGATGGACATGTCCGCCCCCTTGGCGTTGATCATGGGTCTGCGCAGGAAAGCGTAGTACATCTTGAACACCAGCGCATGCCCGTCTATGAGGAAAAGTTTATCCATATCGATCGTCTGTGCAAAATTAAGAAAATAATTGCTATTTTTGCGATACGGACAAACCAACGCAAACACATAACAACTGATTTATGAAAAAATACGTATGCAACATCTGCGGGTACATCTATGATCCCGCAGTCGGCGATCCCGACAGCGGCATCGCCCCCGGAACTGCTTTTGAAGACATCCCCGCCGACTGGGTATGCCCCGTCTGCGGCGTAGGCAAAGACGATTTCTCGCCCGCCGACTAAACTTACGCAGCCCTCCCATCCATTCGGGAGGGCTTTTTGTGAATAATGCGGTAGGTGGTCGAATTATTGAACCACCTAGCGCATTTTGGGCCTATTTTGCGATAGGTGGTCCGTTTTGAATACCACCAACCGCACTGCGTGACGGCAAGCGCTTTCAGAATCACGGAAAAGATTTGCGCAGGTCCAATGGATTGGTTAACTTTGTAAGAGTATGAAAAATATGAGACTTAAACCCACCATTCTTGCTGTCTTTTTTATATGCCTGCCTATATTGGCATCGGCGCAAAACTATGTCATCGACAATATCTTTGGCAAAGACAGCGTTGTCTTAGTCACCGGGATTAAAGACAAGAGCGTATCTGCCGGCTTTGGAGCAAGAAAAAACAAAGTCCAGGAGGAAAAAATCGATACGGTTTTTGTCCGTAACGGAGAAAGCGTCCGTCTAAAAGAAGTCAAAAAGGACTCCCTCCGGGTACTGCACCTGCTGGTAGAAGATGTGGCGGTTGTCTATGGCAATAAGACCTATTATACCTTTGCCAGCAACCTGAAACTCTCAGAGGACAATCCTGATGGAACAGTAGATACTCTCACGGCCCGCCTGAAGAACCATAAGAATATGGATATCCATGGCAAAGACAGGTGGCTTTTTGCCAGATGGCTCGTTCTGATGCTTCTGATACTTGGCTTTGCAGGCGTTCTGCTGACCATCTTCAAGGGCTGGATAGGAAGGCTTATCCTGGTGATTGCGTTGGTGCTGATGGACATCTATATCTTTATGATAGGGGTGGATACGGCCACATGGTTCATCAACAGCAACCTCACTTCCGAAGTCTTTAGCCTTGTTTGCCTTGGCTTGTTCCTCGTATATTTCGCCCTTACCGTACGTATTATCGTCTCCCTTATCAAGGCCAAAGAAACCGGCTCAATCCTGTTTGCAGTTCTTCTGATTATTTTGGGCATTCCGCTTCTTGGTCTTGCCTACCTTGTTGTTTTCAGTGTTGCCATGGCCTTGCTGTTTAAGTATTGGTGGATTGGCGCGGCCCTTGTCGGTATTATAATACTGCTCTGCCTGCCCGAAGTAAAAGAAGGGGAACTCGAAAAAATGAGGCAAAAGAGTGCCGCCGCCGAGAGAAGGATGGAACAGAAAAAAGCTGCAGAAAGATTCGAAAGGTCATATTGGAAAAAGGGTTGGGATCATTGAAACAGCTATTTTGAGAAGAACATAAATAATCAATTAAGTTTTCAGATTCAGGGCAAAGCCCACGGCTGCTGAAGTCCGTGGGCTTTCTCTTTTGTCCTTCAGTCAATTTCTCTCCAAAAGATTTGCTGAGGTCGGAGGGAATGGTTAACTTTGTAAGAATTGAAACAATAACACTTAACAATAATGGCAGAATTCAAGTACGCACCTATGTTTCAGTTGGGTAAAGACACCACTGAATACTACAAGATTCCCGGATCGGAGAAATTGGTAAAAACCACTAAATGCGGCGACAAGACGCTTCTGGAGGTAAGCCCCGAGGCCCTGACGCTGGTGGCCCAGCAGTCTTTCCACGACTGCCAGTTCATGCTGCGCCGCGCTCACAATGAGCAGGTGGCGGCCATCCTGAAGGACCCGGAGGCTTCGGACAACGACAAATATGTTGCCCTGCAGTTCCTGCGCAATGCGGAAACTTCCGTCAAGGGCGTGCTCCCCTTCTGCCAGGACACCGGCACCGCCATCATCCACGGCGAAAAAGGCCAGCACGTATGGACGGACTTCGAGGACGAAGAGGCCCTGAGCCTGGGCGTTTTCAACACCTATACGAAGGAGAATCTCCGCTACAGCCAGAACGCCCCGCTGGATATGTACAATGAGGTCAATACCAAGTGCAACCTCCCGGCGCAGATTGACATCGAGGCCACCCAGGGCGATGAATACCGCTTCATCATGGTAGCCAAAGGCGGCGGCAGCGCCAACAAGACCTACTTCTACCCCATGACCAAGGCCACCATCCAGAACGAGGGCACCCTGATCCCCTTCCTGGTGGAGAAGATGCGCTCGCTGGGTACGGCAGCCTGCCCGCCCTATCACATCGCCTTCGTGATCGGCGGCACCTCGGCCGAAAAGAACCTCCTGACCGTAAAGCTGGCCAGCATCAAGTTCTACGACGCCCTTCCCACGACGGGTGACGAGACCGGCCGCGCCTTCCGCGACATCGACCTGGAGGAAAAACTCCTGAAAGAAGCGCAGAAGATTGGCCTGGGCGCCCAGTTCGGCGGCAAATACCTGGCACATGACATCCGCGTAATCCGTCTGCCCCGTCACGGTGCCAGCTGCCCGATCGGCATGGGCGTGAGCTGCAGCGCAGACCGCAACATCAAGTCCAAAATCAACGCCGACGGCGTATGGATTGAGAAGATGGACACCAACCCTTCCGAACTGATTCCGGAAGAGCTGCGCAGGCCCGGCGAAGGCCCCAAGGGCATCGAAATCGATCTGGACAAGGGCATTGACGCCGTGCGCGCCGAGCTCACCAAATACGCAGTGGGCACCCGCGTGAACCTGAAAGGCACCATCATCGTGGCCCGTGACATCGCCCACGCCAAGTTGAAGGCCCGCCTGGATGCCGGCGAAGGCATGCCCGCCTATTTCAAGGATCATCCCATCCTGTATGCCGGCCCTGCCAAAACGCCCGCTGGCTATCCCTGCGGCTCGATGGGCCCCACCACCGCCAACCGCATGGACCCGTATGTGGATGAATTCCAGGACCACGGCGCCTCCCTGGTGATGATTGCCAAGGGCAACCGTTCCAAGGTCGTGACGGACGCCTGCGCCAAGCACGGCGGCTTCTACCTGGGCACCATCGGCGGCGTGGCCGCCGTCCTGTCCCAGAGCAGCATCCGCAGCATCGAATGCGTGGAGTATCCGGAACTGGGCATGGAAGCCATCTGGAAAATCACCGTGGAAGACTTCCCCGCCTTCATCCTGGTGGATGACAAGGGCAACGACTTCTTCAAGTCTATCGGCCTGTAAAATCCGCCCGCGCTTAGTCGGCTGATTACCAGCACCTTACAGAAATCCGATGTGGCAAAACGCCACATCGGATTTTCATAACTACTTATAACTTAACAACTTAGGGGCAGGAGCTACACAGTGATGCAGCCGGCCGAGACGCCGCCGGCCATCAGGACTACCAGCAGGACGATGACGATGACTAGCCACAGGACGAAAAGCACGAGTCCGGGGCGCCAGGACGGCGATTTGAAGCCGAAGATGAGCTGGATGCCGGCATAGAGCATCCCCACCAGGGGCAGCCCGCCAGGACCACGAACCAGGGCTCGGACAGCAGGTCATAGAGTGCCGGGAACTGGTCCTGCAACTCTTCCAGGCCTTCCATCAGATTGGTGCCGAACAGTTCCGCACCCTTGAAGGAAAGCACCGACACGGAAGCCAGGCCGGAGGTGCCGGTAATGAGCAGCACCAGGCCGATGAGCACCAGAAACAGGCGGCCGAATCGCTGGAAGAAGTCCGAGCGTCCCACCTCGCGGGCGGTGTCGCCCATTTCGCGGATGCCGCTGGCCACGTTGCGGCGGATATCGTCCAGACTGCCGCTGTCCCCCTTCATCGCCCAGCGGTCCTGGGCCGTGCGGGCCGCGGGCATCGCGCACCACAGCAGCGCATAGAGGAAAGGAACAGACAGGGACCACAGCCCGAACTTGGCACCACAGAAGAAACAGAGGGCGGCACTGGCGGCGAAAATAAGGCGCATCCACACCACATCCATGCCGAGGTACACGGCCAGCCCGGCGCAGACGCCACCCAAACGGCGGTTCTCCATATCCCGGAACAGCTTCTTTCGGCCGCTGCCGGGGGCTGCATTGGGTTCGGGATCATCGGCCTCAATCCTTTCGGGACGGCCGATGACATCGATCACCGCGTGGACGTGGATATCCTTCACCACGCCGCCCTGGCCGCATTTTTCCAGCAGCAGTTCGGCCACGCGTTCCTCGATGCCCTCCATGATTTCCTTCCCGCCTTCCTGACCCAGATAATGGGCTTCCAGGCTGCAGATATACTGACGCAGCGCATCGGCTGCATCTTTTTCCAGCATGAAGGCATAGCCTCCGATGCTCAGCTGCACGGTCTCTTTCATTTCATGAAAAATAAAATGTTATACGTTACCCCCTCCCGAAACCCCTCCCCTCAGGGGAGGGACTTAAGCCATGAAAAATAAAATGTTATACCTTACAAGTTCCTTAAGGTTTGGATACTGTTAACCATTTCCTGCCAGGCGGCATCCATCTCCTGCAGCTGCTCCCGGCCTTTCTCGGTGATTACGTAATATTTGCGGGGAGGGCCCTGGGGCGATTCCTCCCAGCGGTACGACAGCAGGCCCTGGTTCTTCTGACGGATGAGCAGCGGGTACAGGGTGCCCTCCACCACCAGCATATTAGCGGCCTTCAGTTCATCCAGGATACTGGAAGCGTAGGCTTCCTTGTGGCTGAGAATACAGAGGATGCAGTATTCCAGCACGCCTTTCCGCATTTGGGAACGGACATTATCGTTGGTACTTTCCATCGCTTTGCTATTTAGAGTAAGTGAAGCGGGCCATATTTTCGGCCGATACGGGAATGCCGTGCATCTGGCATTTCTGCGCAGGAGTATTCGCGGCGGGGACGACCACCCAGAGGATGAGATACATCCAGAAGCCGGCAGAACCCACAAAGAAGATCAGGAGCAGCAGAATGCGCACCAGCGTCACATCCACATCGAAGTACAGGGCCAATCCCGCGCAGACACCGCCGATGTAGCGGTTGTCCATGTCCCGGAACAGCTTCTTGTCCGCTTTCGGAGAAAAGAAGGGTTGGGACGACGAGGAGGTCGAAGAAAAGCTTTCGGCCGATCCGTCCGGCATGCCCAGGGTGGCAATGACCTTTTCGGTCACCTCCAAGGTAATGACCCGGGAGCCCTCCCCTACTTCCTGGTAGAAGAGCTCGGCAATGCGGCCTTCGATCTCCTCCATCACCTCCGCCTTCTGGGCCTCGGGGACCGTAAGCTTGGCCCGAAAATGTTCAAAATACAGTTTGAGGCGGTTGTAGGCATCTTCGTTGAGGATGAAACTGCGTCCTCCAAGCGAAACATTCGTTACTGTTTTCATCTCACAAAATATTTGTTGGTGCAAAGATATAAATTATTTTTGGTACTTTGCAATACAAAGTAGTAAAATTTTCAAAAAATTCTTCTTCCGGGAAAAATTTGTATCTTTGCCTGATATGGCGAAGATATGGACGGACATCCTGTTTCCCCTGGCCATCGCAGGTGCGGTGGCGGCGCAGACCGTGGGCATTGAAATATCCCGCGCTTCGCGCCTGCACGCGTGGTTTCCCCAGCTGCAACGGGATACCACCGTCCAGGTGGATACGCCCAAGTCCCCTACCCTGCCTGACACACTCAAAGCCCTCCCCGACTCCCTGAAGGGCCTTCCTGACTCCTTGAAGGTCCCTGCGGACACCCTGAAAGCCGCCGGGGACAGTCTGAAAGACTTCCCGAAGGAGGATGAGGAAGATTTCTTCCTTTTCGGCGAGGATGCAGCGGCTGACACCGTCCCCACCGTCTTCGCCCGGGACACGATGAAAGTGCCTGACAGCCTGAAACTGACCGATCCTTTCCTGTATCAGTGGTACGTCGCCACCAAGGACGGCTATACCCACAGGCTGGTGGTCGATTCCCTGAAGGCCGAAGGCGACAGCCTCATCTGGCCCCGCATCGATTCCCTGTACCTGGCCGATTCCACGGCCGTGGCCATCGAAAAGTTCAACAAATGGTATGCAGGGCTTTCCAAGGCCGAACGCAAGCGCTACGACTACGAGCAGAAACTGCCTGCCATCCTGCACAAACAGGACTCCATCCAGAAGCGGAAAGACTCCATCAAGCACATCAAGGACAGCATCATCCAGAATACCCCGCGCATCCTGGAAACGGCCTTCCTCCCGGACTCCCTCTATTATAAACGGCTGGTAAGCTGGCACCACGACCGCCTGTTCAACAGCATCGAAACCTTCGAATGGGACACCACCGCCAACTACCACTTCTACGACTATCCGTTCATGCACAAGGACGTAGGGGCCAGCTGGCTGGGCATGCCCGGTTCGGCCGTGCAGGAGTACAACTGGTTCCAGCGCAACCAGGAGCAGTCCACCAGCTATTACCAGGCCCTGGAAGGCTGGACCTACACCCCGGACAATATGCCGATGTTCAACACCAAGACTCCGTACACGGAATTGGAGTACAGCGGTAACCTTTTCAACAGCAGCACCTTAAGTGCCGACAATTTCCGGGTGTTCACCACGCAGAACATTCTGCCGGAACTGAATATCGCCCTGGAGATGAAGCGCTACGGCGGCGCCGGCCACCTCAAGAACGAGAAGACGGACAACCGCACCTACTTCGTTGTGGGCAACTACGTCGGGAAGAAGTATCTGGCCCACGCCGGCTTCATCTATAACAAGAGCACCCGTTCGGAAAACGGCGGTGTGAAGGATAACAGCTGGATCCGGGACACCACGGTGGACGTGCGGGAAATCGACGTCCAGCTGGCCGCCGCCAGCAACCGCTACAAGAAAATGTCGCTGTTCCTGGACCAGAGTTTCCGCATTCCTTTCGAGTTCATCGAAGAGTTGAAGCACCGCAAGGATACTTCCTGGGTTCGGCCCGATACCCTGAATACGGATATGACCACGGGCTTCATCGGCACCTCCACCGAGTTCAGCACCTACTCCAAGAAGTATGTGGACAATACGTCCACGGATCTGGCGTCTTTCTATAACCAGGTGTTCAACATCAACCCTTCGTCCAGCGAAGACTCCCTGCGGACGATGCGCCTGGACAACCGCGTTTTCGTGCGCCTGCAGCCCTGGAAGGAAGATGCCATCGTGTCCAAGCTGGAAGGCGGTATCGGCGACCGCTTCCAGAGCTTCTACCTGCAGCAGCCGAACGAAGTGCTCTATAAACCCGCCAACGTGAAGTGGAACACCGTGTACGCGTATGCGGGGGCCGAAGGCAAGCTGGGACGCTATCTGTCGTGGGATGCCACCGGGATGTACAACTTTGCCGGGGCCGAGGCCAACGACTTCTTCCTGCGTGCCAATGCCAAGCTGAACCTGTATCCCTTCCGCCGGCAGCCCAACAGTCCCATCTCCCTGAGCGCCCGCTTCGAAACGCGCCTGCAGGAGCCCGAATTCTATCAGAACCACTTCTACTCCAACCACTTCCGCTGGGATAACAACTTCTCGAAAATTTCCACTACCCGCATCACGGCAGCGCTGGATATACCCAAATGGCAGCTGAAAGCCCACTTCGGCTACGGCCTGCTGGCCGGGAACATCTATTACGACACCCTGGGCGTGGTGCAGCAGCACGCGCCTGCCATCAACGTGCTGTCCGTGGGGCTCAGCAAGAACTTCGTCTTCGGCCCGGTCCATCTGGACAACGACGCCCTGCTGCAACTGTCGTCCAATCAGGAGGTCCTGCCCCTGCCGCTGCTGGCCCTGAACCTGCGGTGGTACGTGCAGCTGAACATCGTGGATCCCAAGGTGATGAAGATGCAGATCGGCCTGAACGGCCGCTACACCACGGCCTGGTACGCCCCGTCGTACAATCCGGTGGCCGGCGTCTTCACCCTCCAGAACCAGTATCAGTACGGAAATTGCCCTACCTTCGACGTCTTCCTGAACCTGCAGTGGAAGAAGTGCTGCATCTTCCTGAAGTTCGAAAATGCCGGCAAGGGATGGCCGTTGGAGAAGCACGACTACTTCACTGCCCACCATTATATCCAGCCGCCGGCCATGATCAAGTTCGGCATCAGCTGGCCCTTCTATCCCCGACTGGGTGCCGCCAAGGCCCTGAGTGCCCGTGCCGGTTCCGGTATGGGTGGCGATAGCGGCGGTGGCAGTGCCCTCGGCGGCCTGAAGGGGGCCTTAAACAATGTGGGCCGATGAGGTCGGGTGCCCGGATCGGAGCCTTTTTGCTGACAGCCGTTCTGTTGGCGGTCCCCCTGCGGCAGCCGCACTCCGTTTTACCGGAAACATCTTTCCTCCAGACCCTTCCCCAGGACACTTGTTATCTGGACCAGCCCCTGAGTCCCTATGACGACCTGCTTCGGCATTCCGCCGACAGCATCGGCTGGGATTGGCGGCTAATGGCGGCTGTGGTGTATCACGAATCCCGCTTTCACCCGAGCGCCCAGTCCGGCAAAGGTGCCGTAGGGCTGATGCAGGTGCGCAGCGCCCGCTACACGGAAGAGGAGCTGCTAAACCCCAGGATCAATCTTTTCGTCGGCTCCAGCTATCTGAAGAAATTGGAAAAGATGTTTCAGGCCGATGCCGCCAGTCCCGTGGAAGCGCTGAAATTCTCTCTGGCCGCCTACAATTTGGGAGAAGGCCGCGTGGGCGCGCTCATCGTCAAGGCGCGGGAACAGGGGCTGGATACTTCCCGCTGGGACAGCGTGGCCGGGCTGCTTCCCCAAGGGCACCACACCCTCTCCTACGTAGAGAACGTGCTGAATACGTATTCCATGTACGCCCGGCAGTACCCGCGCTAGCCGCGGTGGTTTTTCCGGTACAGTTCCCAGCTGTTAAAAAGATTCTGCCAGACGGCATAGAGGCCGCCCGCCACGGACGTGACCGGCGTCATATAATTGTAGCCCAGCCAAATCAGGAAGCCCGTATTCTTCTGTCCCAGCGTCTGTCCGGGGGTGATGGTATCGGCGGGATCCATCCGGCGGCCCACAAAGAACTGGACGAAGCAGCACAGCAGCGATACGGCCACGATGCCGGCGACAGCCCACCAGGGCAGGTCGCTGAGCAGCAGCGCCCGGGTGGCCAGGACCATCGCCAGGGTCAGGCCCACGCCCCATACATAGAAGGAATACGCCGCCCAGCGCATCAGCTTCCGCTGCAGCCGGTGCGTGGTGTAGCGGATGAGCCAGGCCAGCAGGGCGGGCAGGATCAGGATGGGAAAGACCTTCATGGCGATATGCGCCACATAGGTCCAGAAGCCCATTTGGGCCGATGGGTTCACGACGGGAATGACCAGCGGGATCAGGAAAGTAGCCGCTACATTGATGATGACGACATAGGTGACCGTCCCGGCCAGGTTCCCGCCCAGACGGTCGGTGATGACCCCCGCCGCAGCGGCCGTGGGACAGATGAAGCAGAGCATCGCACACTCCAGCAGCAAACGGACGGGGCCGGGCTCCACCAGCAGCACGCAGCCGGCCAGGGCCAGGAACAGCAGCACCTGAAAGGCCAGGATTTTCCAGTGCCAGGAGCAGGGCCGGAGGTCATGGGGAGAGGTTTTGACGAACTGAAAAAAGAGCAGGATGGCGATCACGAGGCGCTGGCCCTCGGAGGCCAGCGGATGCAGCCACCATCCCCAGGCATGTAGCGCCGGGGTAAAATGATACACGAGATACAGGCCGATTCCCAGGACGATGGTCCCGGGTAACATCCAATCGTCCAGCCGCTTACGCATCGTGCGGAGTAAAGGTGGAAGTAATGGGCCGGAAGAGCTTGTCCAGCATCGGATCCGTCACCCGCATGCACAGTCCGGTCAGAACCGCCAGGATCAGGGTTCCTTCCCGGATGACCACCGTGCTTCCGTTACCCGTCAGGAGGCCGAAGAACAGCCAGGCCATAAGGGCCGTAACGCTCACCATCACCACGTCGAAGACCACCTTCGCCGTGCCGAAGGGCTTCTTGGTTTCATCGGCCAGGATGGCGGTGAGCATATCACCGGCCAGGATCCAGCTTCGGCCCAGCACCTCTATCTTGATACCCAGGGCCGTAATGACCACGGCAACGAGGCTAAGGACAATCTGGACCGTATAGTTGGTAGCGGGAGCGTCAATGGAATTGAAGAGCCAGATGGCTCCGTCGCAGAGGTATCCGAACACGAAGGCGGCCGGGATCTGCATCAGGTATTTCCACTTGAAGCGCTTGCGCAGGATGGCCACCTGGATCAGGATGAACAGCAGGTGCATCAACCAGGTAAAAGTGCCCACGGAGATGCCCGTAAAGCGCAAATTCAGGATGGTGGGCGGACAGGAAGGCGGAGCGATGCCCAGGTTGCTCTTTATGGAGACGCCCACGCCCAGGGCGATGAGAATCAAGCCCAGGGTGGAGACGCTGTAACGCAAACAAAGTTCTTTTGCTTTCATGGGTGCAAATATCCGCAATAATGTGTAATTTTGCAAGCCGAAATTTTGAAACAACCTTAATATGAAAAAGAGAGTATTAGTGATGATGTCCCTGCTTGCAATGGCAGCCTGCGCCCCCAAGGCCGGCGCTCCTGCGCTGGATATGACCGATCTGGATACCAGCGTCAGCCCCAAGGAAGATTTTTATCAATATGCCACCGGCGGCTGGCAACAGAAGAATCCGCTTCGTCCGGAATTCTCCCGTTACGGCAGCTTTGACGCCATTGCCGAACGCACCCAGGAAAACCTGAATGCCCTGTTCCAGCACATGACCACGATGAAGACCGAACCCGGCAGCGTGGATCAGAAGATTGCCGACCTGTACAAGATGGCCCTGGATTCCACCACCCGCAACGCGCTGGGCGCCCAGCCCATCCAGCCGTACATCGCCGAGATCCAGGCCGTCAGCTCCAAGGACGAGCTGGCCACCCTCCTGGGCAAGATGAACCTGGTGGGTGAAGGCGGCTTCTTCAGCGCTGGTGTCGAGGCGGACCTGGCCAACAGCGACCTGCAGGTCCTGTATATGAGTCAGGGCGGCCTGGGTATGGGCGACCGCGACTACTACCTGCTGGAGTCCAACCAGGAACTGAAAGACGGGTACAAGGCCTACCTGGTGAAGGTACTGAATCTGGCCGGCGTTCCGGACGCCCAGACCATGATGGAAAAAGACCTGCAGGTCGAAGATGCCATGGCCCAGATTGCCTGGACCCGTGAGCAGAACCGCGACATGCAAGCCATCTACAACCCGATGTCCTCCGAGGCCATCTGCAAGGCTTATCCCGGCCTTCGCTTCAACCTGGTGTGCGACGCCGCCGGCATCGCCCCGCAGGAGCAGGTCATCGTGGCCCAGCCTTCCTATTTTAAAGGCTTGTCCGACCTGATGGAAAAGACCGACCTGGAAACGCTCAAGGCCTATCTGCTGTGCCAGTTCGTGAGCGGTCAGTGCGGCGCTCTTTCCGATGAATTCTACACCGCCAGCTGGGAGTTCTTCAGCCACCAGATGGCCGGTGCCCAGGAAGAGACCCCGCGCTGGAAACGCGCCATGCGGGTTCCCAACGGCATCCTGGGTGAAGCTGTGGGCCAGATGTACGTAAAGGAATACTTCCCCGAAAGCTCCAAGCAGCAGATGCTGGAGCTGGTGGAGAACCTGCGTACCGCCCTGGGCCAGCACATCGCCACCCTGGAATGGATGAGCGACGAGACCAAAGCCCGTGCCCAGGAAAAACTGGCCGCCTTCACCGTCAAGATCGGCTACCCCGACAAGTGGAAGGATTACAGCACCCTGGACATCAATCCGGAGAACACCTATTATGAGAACCTGCGCAACGCCAGCGCCTGGTATGTAAAGGACAATCTGGACAAGATGGGCAAACCCACGGACCGCACCGAATGGGGCATGACGCCGCAGACGGTGAACGCCTACTACAACCCCACCACCAACGAAATCTGCTTCCCTGCCGCCATCCTGCAAAAACCCTTCTTCGATCCCAATGCTGACGCTCCCGTGAACTACGGTGGCATCGGCGTGGTCATTGGCCACGAAATGTCCCATGGCTTTGACGATCAGGGTTCCATGTTCGATGCCTCCGGCAATATGGTGAACTGGTGGACCGAAGAGGACAAGGCCAAGTTCAATGCCCTGGGCGACAAGCTGGTGGCTCAGTTCGACGCAGTAGAAATCCTGCCCGGCGTACACGCCAACGGCCGCTACACCCTGGGTGAGAACATCGGCGACCACGGCGGTCTGTCCATCGCTTTCACGGCCATGGAGAATGCTGTCGCCGGAGAGGATGATCCGATGATCGACGGCTTCACCCGCGCCCAGCGCTTCTACCTGAGCTACGGCGCCATCTGGGCCCAGAACATCACCGACCAGGAGAAGGCCCGTCTGACCAATCTGGACGTGCACTCGCTGGCCCGCAACCGCGTGAACGTGTCCATCCGCAACTTCCAGACCTTCTTCGACGCCTTCGACATCCACGAGGGTGACGCTATGTTCCGTCCCGAGGAAGAGCGCGTCCACATCTGGTAAGGGTTTTGCGCGCCGAAACCTTCATATCGCGCAAGCTCAAATTTCAGGGAAACGTGGCGGCAGCAGCCATCGCCGTCAGTTTCTTCGTCATCATCGTCGCCGTGGCCGTCAGCTCCGGATTCCGCCATACCGTGCGGGAAGGAGTGGCGGCCATGACCGGCGATATCCGCATCAGCCCCTATGTCTCGTCCGAGGGGGAACCGGTACCGATGCCCCGGAACCTGCCGTCTGAGGCGGTCATCACCGCCCTGCCGGATGTGCAGGAAATCGTGCCTGCAGCCGTCCGTGCTGGCATTGTGAAGGAAGGTGACATCGTGCATGGCGTGGTGGTGAAGGGCATCGCGGACGGCACCGAGCGGCCGTTCCTTGGCGTCTCCATCCCCCATCGGCTCAGCGAAATCACCGGCCTTGGCGTCGGCGACGACATGACCACCTACTTCGTGGGCGAAAAGGTGCGCGTGCGGAAATTCCATATCATCGCCGTGCACCGGGACATCCTGGAGATGGACGACAACCTGCTGGTCTATGCCTCTCTGGAGGATATCCAGCGTCTGAACGGCTGGGACAGCACCCAGGTTTCCTGCCTGGACGTGCGCCTGCGCCATGATTCCCGCGAACGAATGGAGGAGGTGGCGGGCTACATCGGCCACCAACTCCTGACCAGCGGGCATCCGGAGGAAGAGGTGCTGTACGTATCGGCCTCCTCCAACACCTATTTCCAACTGTTCAGCTGGTTGGACCTGCTGGACAACAACGTGGTTTTCATCCTGATCCTGATGACGGTGGTGGCCGGTTTCAACATGGTGAGCGGCCTGTTGATCATGCTGCTGAGAAACATCCCGACCATCGGTACGCTCAAGACCCTGGGGATGGGAAACCGCGCCATCGGACGGCTCTTCGTCCGCATCTCGGCACGGGCGGTATTCAAGGGAATGCTGATTGGGAACGCTCTGGCCCTGCTTTTCTGCCTGATTCAGGGTACGACGCATCTGATCCCGTTGGACCCGGCCAACTATTTCGTGTCCTGGGTTCCCGTGCACGTGAATCCGCTGACGGTGCTCCTGGCCGATGCTGCCGCCTTCGCCGGGATCCTCCTCCTGCTGTGGCTTCCCTCGCGGGTGGTCGCCTCCATCGACCCCGCCAAAACGGTGAAGGCCGATTAGGAAATTCGGGCGAAACGTAAAAATCGGTTGAAACGTAAAAATATTCGTTCCAAACAGGACAAGTTATCAACAGCTTGTGCTGTTTTTCGTTTCTAGGCCTTATCTTGCGGGCATGAATACGAATGACGAAACCCTGGCCCTGTGCGCCCTGAACAAGATTTTTGGGACTTATCCCCGCTTGGGGCTGTCCTTGCTGGAGGAGTATGGAAGCGCTACTGCCGTTTTCCACAAAAAGCCGCCCATCCCGGCGCATCCGGAGCTGGCCGCCCAGCTGACGGCTGACGCGTTGACCTGGGCCCGCCAGGAACTGGAACGACTTGAGAACAGCGGATTCCGTTTCCTGGGACTGCACGACGAGGACTACCCCGCCGCACTTCGTGAATGTGCCGACCCGCCGCTGGGGCTGTATCTGAACGGGAGCACCTCCCCTTCCGAAATCTTCGGCCTACGGCCCTGTATTGCCTTTGTAGGAACACGGGACATCAGTCCTTACGGTCGCAGCTGGTGTCAGAAACTGGTAGCGGAACTGTCACGGGCGCCGGTCCAGCCTTGCATCGTGAGCGGCATGGCCTTCGGCGCGGACGGAATCGCCCACCGTACGGCCCTGGAATGCGGCCTCCCTACGATTGGGGTGATGGCGACGGGGATTGACAAAGTATATCCCTGGCAACACCGGGACCTGGCGATGGCCATTGTGCGGGCGCCCGGCTGTGCCCTGATTACGGACTATCCGATGGGGACGGATCCCGTGGCCTGGAACTTTGTCCGCCGCAACCGCATCATTGCCGGGCTGTCCCTGGCGGTGATCGTGGTGGAATCCAAGACCAAGGGCGGGTCGCTGCTCACCGCCAAATACGCCTGCTCGTATGGTCGCGAGGTGTATGCCCTTCCGGGGCGGGCCGATGATATCCGTTCCGCCGGCTGCAACTCCCTGATCCGGGAACAGATGGCGCAGATTATCACTTCCCCGGAGCAGCTGGCGGCCGATTTGGGCCTGATGGGAAGCAAGGGCCGCGGAAGAGCTGCGGAGCGGCACGAAGAGGTCCTTCGCCGCGCATTAAGCACGAAATACGGGCCCGAAGCCCCTGCCGTAGTGCTGGGACTGGCGCTGCGTACCCAGCCCGGAGCCACCGCCGAAGAGCTGGCCGCCGGTGCCGGTCTTCCCTTTTCCCAGGCCCTTCAGGCCATGAGTCTGCTGGAACTGGACGGCTTTTCCTCCACCGACATCCTGGGCCGCTGCTTCCTGACCCCCGCCTGGAGTTGAAAGAAGAAATAGATATGCATAGAGTAGTACAACGGGTATTGCCCGACGGAATAGAGAGAATGGTAAATCCATTTCATATCTGCCTAAAAGGATTGGAAAAGGCAGTCCTTTGCCGGGATGACGAGGACTACGATGCGATGGTCAAACAAATAGCCATCTGTGCCAAACGGAAGAATGTGCAGGTGATAATCTATGCTGTCGTATCCAATCACGCCCACGTTGCGATATTGGCTGCTTCACAACAGAATGCCGACGCATTCGCGCAGGAACTGAAGCGGGTTTATGCCATGTGGTTTCGCCTCAAATATCAGGAAGCCAACGTCCTGCGGCGAACCGATGCCAAAGCAATTCTACTGGACAATGACTGGTATGTCAGAAACGCCCTGGCGTACATTCCACGAAATGCGCTGGACAATGGCTGTCCGGTCCAGGAATACCGTTGGTCGGGTTTCCGGGCCATGTTTAGGACGACCCCGGAACCCAGGAAGACAGCGGTCAGGCATCTGACGAAACGGGAGCGGGAAAGCATAATGCACACTGGGGAGGACCTGAGGGATGTCCCGTGGGCCTTGGACGATCATAGCTCCCTGATTCCGGACAGCTTTTGTGACACTGCCTATCTGGAGCAGGCTTTTCACAACGACCCCGCTTTCTTTCTTAAAACTATCGGATCCTTGAATGCCACCGAAATGCAGGAAAAACTGGTAGAGGCTCCCCGCAGGATGTTGCCGGACAGCGAATTCTACAAAGTGGTGGCCGATACGGTTCAACGCTGGTTCTCCCAGGACATAAGCACCCTGCCCCGGGAAAAGAAACAACGGATTATTCCGTATATCTGGCGGACCCAAAAGACCACCCCGGCGCAACTGGCGCGGGTTTTTGGGCTAAGCCAGAAAGAAATAAAAAGCATTGTCAAGCCCCGCACTTTGGGGAAGGTTGGTTTTTAGGGCCTGGACCTTCCCCACCGAAATGGGCACTGGTGGCCTGCATGGGCAAAATGATGGGGAAGGTCCTGACCATGAAATCGGACCTTCCCCAAAAAGGCAGGGGGTCTTCCCCAAAAACGCTCAAATCCGGGCCTCGCGGAATACCTCTAAAATAGAAGGATAGGTGTTTTTGAGGAATGGAGGCAGGGAACTCTTGGCCACCCAGGCGGCCTTGGTGATGTCTTCTTCGCGCTGCGGGGTCAGGTTGGTGGGATCGGTGTACAGCATATCGTACCACCAGGTGTGCTTCAGGTGCCACAGGCCCTGGCGCAGGTACACGTGGTCGGTGATGCAAATCAGGCGGCGGAGTTCCAGCTGATCCACGCCGGTTTCCTCCTGGACTTCGCGCATGGCGCACACTTCGATATCTTCCCCGGCTTCCTGATGCCCCTTGGGAAGGTCCCACAGGCCGTTCCGGGAAATGAGCAGGTAATCCCCGCGGCGGTTGGAAACCAGTCCGCCGGCCGCATTCACCTCCTTGAATTCCGCACAGATGCGCCGGTACGTGCGCTCGATATCGTCCGTGGGAATATAGATCCGGGACAGGGTGTCCTGGACTTCGAACATCCGCACAAGGGCGTGGATGTCGATTTTCTCCCCTACGTGGAACTCGACGGAATTGGGGTCGGCCAGGGCTTCTTCCGTAGGAGCGCAAATGATGATGCAGCGTTTCTCGAAGTAGATTTTGTGCATGATTTTTGCTAACTTTGCACTGCAAATATACTGATTTATGACCAATATCGAAAGCAAACACGGCGTGGTTTCCCGCCAACCGTACGAAATGTATATGTCCTTCACCGACCTGCAGAATTTCCAGCGCATGCTGCCGGAAGACAAGCGGGAAATGGTCACTGCCGATTTCGACACCCTCACGGCCACCGTGCAGGGCTTCAACATCGGCGTGAAGGTGCACGAACGGGTTCCTTATTCCCGAATCGAACTGGTGGACTACGGCGCTCCCTTTGCCTTCCACATCGTCCTGCATTTCGACCCTGCCAGCGAAGATCCCTATAAGACGGACTTCTGGATTTCGGTGGAAGCCGACCTGAACCTGATGATGAAGATGATGCTGTCGGGCAAGCTCAAGGAAGCCCTGGACAAGGTGGTCGACGGGCTGGTGGATGCTTCCAACGGCAAGATGCCCGAAGGTTTTGACCCTGCGAACTGGGCGAAATAATGTTTGACGAAGCGTTCAAGGTCCTGCTGGCCGAATCGGTGGGACCGGAGCGGGCTGCGGTGGTCCTGCAGGCGCTGGAAACGGCGCCGTCGGTGTCCATCCGCCTGAATCCGGAGAAGCTGAAGACCTGTCCCATCCCGGACGCCACCCCCGTACCCTGGAGCCCTTATGGCTTCCTGCTGGCCCAGCGGCCCGTTTTTACCCTGGACCCGCTGTTCCATGCCGGCTGCTATTACGTGCAGGACACCTCGGCGATGTTCGTGGGCCACGTTTTCCGCGAAATGATGGCCGGCTTGACCCCAGGCGCTACGGTTCTTGACCTTTGCGCCGCACCCGGCGGGAAGACCACCGACCTGGCCGCTTCCCTTCGCGAACGCTTCGGCGACCGCTTTACCCTGCTGTCCAACGAAGTGATGCGTGCCCGCTACGGTGTTCTCCGGAGCAACGTAGAGACCTGGGGCGATGCGCGCGTAGGCACCGTCTCCCGCGACCCTTCGGCCTTCGGCCATACGCCCCTTTTCGATGTGGTGGTGGCCGACGTCCCCTGCTCCGGGGAAGGAATGTTCCGCAAGGACAGCCAGGCCGTGGCGGAATGGTCCCTGAAGACCGTGGAATTCTGCACCGCCCGTTCCCGTCGCATTCTGCGGGACATCTGGCCCGTGCTGAAACCCGGCGGCCTGCTCCTGTTCTCCACCTGCACCTTCAATCATTTCGAAAACGACGATACGGTGGCCTGGATGGCCGAAGAGTTGGGGGCCGATGTGCTCCCGCTGCCCGCTTTCCCGCCAGTGGTGAACACCCGCTTCGGAGATCTGCTGCTTCCCGGCCTTGTACCCGGCGAGGGCCAGTACGTGGCCGCCCTCCGCAAGAGTGGAACGCCGGAAGGCATCCGCCCGGCCGATCCCTTCGTCCTGTACCGTGCCGAACGCCCGGCGCAGCCTCTGCCCGTCGATGCCCCGCTGGTGAACGTCCCGCGTGAAGACGCCCTGCGCTATCTGCACGGCGACGCCCTGGTGCTACCTTCGGATGCTCCGGTGGGGCCTGTCACCATCGGCTTCGAAGGCCATCCGCTGGGGCCCGGAAAGAATCTGGGGAAACGGTGCAACAACCTGTATCCCAAAGCAAAACGAATTAGAATGGACATCCGATGAAACGATTCCTCCTGCTGCTGACCCTCCTGTCGCTTCCCCTCCTGGGGCAGGCGCAGGAAACCTATTCCCAAGAAGAATTCCTCCGCCGCTATAACAATCTGGCGGAACGCGTGGGCCCCTCCGGCCTGGGGGTGGAGACCCTGCTGAACAAATGGGAGGCGGCCTGGCCCGACGATGTCCACCAGCTGCTGGCGCGCTTTGCCTTTTACTTCGACCGTTCGCGCCAGAGCAGCGTGATCCAGCTGGACCGGGACCGCTATCTGGGCCGGGAACCCCTGCTGCCCTTCACCGATTCGCTGGGGAACAAGAAGAACTATTTCGAGGACTTTACCTTCGACGATGACCTCTATGCCCAGGCCAACCTGGCCATTAGCAAGGCCATCGCCGCAGAACCGCTCCGGCTGGACTTCCGGATGGCCCGGATCGACGCGATGCTCGCCTATGAAAAAGAGCAGCCGGACATGACCCTGATGGAGCTTAAATACCTGGCAGACAAACAGTACAAGGAGCACCCGGCCTGGGAGTACGAGGGCATCGGCTCCGTATCCGGGGAGCAGTTCGACGCCCTGCTGCAAGACTATGGCGTAGCCCTGTTCCGCCTGGGCAGCGAAGCTGGTCAGGACGCCTTCCGCGACTTTTCCCAGTACCTGCTCACGTACCGCAAGGATGATCCGATGCTGCTGAACGACCTGGGCTCCTACTACCTGGTGAAAAAGGACTTCAAGAAGGCCGCCAAGTATATCGACCAGGTGCTCAAGAAGCATCCGGATGACATGACCGCCCTCCAGAACGGTCTCCTGATGGCCCGCACCCAGAAAAACACCAAGCTGGAAAAGAAATACCTGCAGCTGATGGCCCAGTACGGGGAGACGGAGACAGACAAAAAAAGCGCCCAGGCCAGGCTGGACGCTATGAATCAGAAGAAATAGCGCTTAGAACTCGAAGGTTTCGGCCGGATGCGTGAAGGCGCTCAGGGTAGCGTGGGCGTTCTTCAGATACAGGACGATGGTGTTGTCGTCATTCTCATCGTACATGCCCCTTAAGCTGGGATTCTTGTCCAGCATCGCTTTCTTGGCCTCCACCCGCTCGTCGGGAACCAGTTCGCAGGCGATGCGGATCCATTCACCCTCGGAGAAAGCGCAGATTTCGGCCTTGGGATTGGCCTGCAGCTGCTTGTACACGTTCTTGACCTTGCCGGTCTGGATGTACAGCTTGCCCTCGAAGATTTCGGCGGTACCGAAGGGGCGCACGCGGGGCTGATCGCCCTCCACGGTAGCCAGATAATAGGTATGCGCCTTGGCCAGGAACTGCTGGGCCTTGAGGGCGTTCTCGGGATTGGGGGTAGTGGGTTCGGTCATGATCTGCTTGGGATTGCTGCAGCAGGCGCCGGTCAGGAGCGCAATGGCTGCAAGGATAGCTAACTTTTTCATATCGATGGATTGTCGCTTCCAAAGGTAGGAAAAAACATCGGTTCCGCCAAATCCTGACGGGCCGGTGAAACTTTTTTCCCCTGGCAGCCGTATATAAAGAGTATCGAAACAAACGAGCAATGAAACTTTCGCAATTCAACTTCGACCTCCCCGCGGAGCGCATCGCCCAGGAACCTACCCGTTGGCGTGACGAAGCCCGCCTGATGGTCCTGCACAAGGACACGGGGGTCATCGAGCACCGTCTCTTCAAGAACATCATCGACTATTTCGGAAAAGGTGACACCTTTGTCCTGAACGATACCAAGGTTTTCCCTGCGCGCCTGTACGGTAAAAAGGAAAAGACCGGGGCCGACATCATGGTGCTCCTGCTGCGTGAACTGAACCGGGAGCAGCGCCTGTGGGACGTCATCGTGGACCCGGCCCGCAAGATCCGTATCGGCAACAAGCTGTATTTCGGTGAAGACGAATCCATGGTGGCCGAAGTGATTGACAATACCACTTCCCGCGGCCGTACCCTGCGCTTCCTCTTCGACGGTTCCTACGAGGACTTCAAAGAGGCCCTTTTCGCCCTTGGAGAGCCCTACGTGCCTGAATGGGTGAAAGAAAAGACTACGCCCGAAGACATCGAGAACTACCAGACCATCTTTGCCTGCCACGAGGGTGCCGTGAGCGCTCCCGCCGCCGGCCTGCACTTCAGCCGCGAGCTGTTTAACCGCATGATTCTGAAGGATATCGAGAAGACCTTCATCACCGTACACATGGGCATCGGCCACTTCCGTACCGTGGATGTGGAGGACCTGTCCAAGCACCGGATGGACTCCGAGCGCATCATCATCTCCGAGGAAGCCGCCGCCGCCATCAACAAGGCCAAACGCAGCGGCCATAAGGTGGTAGCCATCGGCGCCACGGTCATGCGTGGTCTGGAAACCTACGTCACTACCACGCACGAGGTGAACGCCTTCGACGGCTGGACCAACAAATTCATCTTCCCGCCGTACGAGTATTCCGTCCCCGATGCCATCGTCTCCAACTTCCACCTGCCCCAGTCCACGATGCTCATGAGCGTGGCTGCCTTCGGCGGATACAAGGGCGTGATGGCCGCCTACGAAGAGGCCTTGAAGGAAGGCTACCGCTTCGGCCCTTACGGGGATGCCCTGCTGATTGTCTAGCTTGACTCTTGGGGAAGGTCCCATGCCTTTTTGGGGAAGGTCCGATTTCATGGTCGGGACCTTCCCCATCATTTTGCCCATACAGGCCACCAGTGCCCATTTCGGTGGGGAAGGTCCCGGCCCTAAAAACCAACCTTCCCCAAAGTGAGAACCGATCTTCCCCAAAGTGCGGGGCTGGGAACAAGTAGCCGAAAAAATCCGTATCTTTGCCCAATGCTCATCGACACCCATACGCATTTTTACGACAAATGGCTGCTTCCGGATGCGGAAGAAGCCGTGCAGCATGCGCTGGAGGCCGGTGTGGGCAAGATGATCCAGGCCGATGTCGACAGTCATGAGCGGCCGGATATGTGGGCCGTCGGGGATCGGCATCCGGGCATAGTGTTCCAGATGCTGGGCCTGTACCCCGGTTCCGTAACGGCCGACAACTGGCGGGACGAACTGGACCAGGTTTTCTCCATTGCGGGTACCCACAGGCATTTCGTGGCGATAGGCGAAATCGGACTGGACTACCACGAGGGTTTGGACTTCGTGGGGCAGCAGAAGGAAGTGCTCCGGCAGCAGCTGGAGCTGGCGGCGAAGCTGGATTTGCCGGTGAATATCCACCTCAGGGATGCGTGGGAGGACTTTTTCAGCATCCTGAGCGACTGCACACACCTGCACATCCGGGGCAACCTGCACTGCTTTACGGCCAGCTACGAGATTTATGAACGGGCCAACCGCTACGGGGACTTTTCGCTGGGCATCGGAGGGGTGGTCACCTTCAAGAACGCCGGCCTGGCCAAGACCCTCGAGAGGATTCCGCTGGAAAAGATCCTGCTGGAAACAGACGCGCCCTACCTGGCGCCCGTGCCCAAAAGAGGCCAGCGCAACGAGAGCGCCTACCTGCCCTATATCGCCGCGAAAGTTGCGGAGATCAAGGGGCTTGGGCCCGACGAGATTGCCCGGATTACCACCCGAAACGCAGAACAATTGTTTAGCATATGACCGCTTCGATCCTCATCATTTACACCGGAGGAACCATCGGAATGAAGGAAGACCCGCTTGACGGGACCCTGAAACCCTTCGACTTCAGCCAGATCATGGAGGAAGTGCCCGAACTGAATAAGTTCGACGTGCACATCGACTCCCATACCTTCGACCCGCTCATCGACTCTTCCGACGTAGAGCCGGCACTGTGGGTGTCGCTGGCCGAACTGATCCGCGACCGCTACGAAGACTATGACGGCTTTGTGGTGCTGCACGGTACCGACACCATGGCCTACAGCGCCTCCACATTGAGTTTCATGCTGGAAGGATTGACCAAACCGGTGGTGTTCACCGGCAGCCAGCTGCCCATCGGCGTGCCCCGGACCGACGGAAAGGAGAACCTGATATCGGCCGTGGAGATTGCCGCCGCCAAGGACGAAAAAGGCCACGCACGGGTGCCGGAGGTGTGTATCTGCTTCGATTCCCTGCTGCTGCGGGGCAACCGTTCCACCAAGTACAGCGCCGAGGCCTTCAACGCCTTCGCCTCCCCCAACTGCCCTCCCCTGGCCGAAGCGGGCATCAACATCCGCTACAACACCGACCTGATCCGGAGGCCCATCTACTGGGACGCCCTTTTGCACGTACAGACGCATCTGGATACGCGCGTGTCCATCCTGAAGATTCATCCGGGGATGACACCCACGGTGGCCCGGCTGTTCCTCTGCGCGCCCGACATCCGCGCCTGCATCATCGAAACCTATGGTTCCGGCAACGCCCTTTCCAAGCCCTGGTTCCTGGATATTTTGCACGAGGCCGACCGGATGGGGAAGATTATGCTGAACGTAACGCAGTGTAAATCAGGCACTGTGAACATGAGCCTGTATGCGACAGGGGCCACGCTGAAGCAGGCGGGCGTGCTGTCCGGAAACGATATTACCACCGAAGCCGCCCTTGGAAAACTGTTCTGTCTGATGGGGCGCAGCGACAACAACCAATGGGTAAAAACGATGCTTGAAAAGGACCTTTGTGGCGAAATAACCAAATAATCTTTGGCGTTTAGAATTTTTATTGCTAAATTGCACGACCAAAGCAGACAATATTTTTTTAACTAATTCAACTTATAACTAACAACACAAAAACGATTATGAAAAAGTTTTTCATGTTTTTGGCAGTCGCCGGTCTTCTGACCTTCACTGCAAACATTGCTTCCGCTCAGGACGCCGCTCCCGCTCAGGAAGAAGCTGAAGAGGTTGTGGACCTGTTCGCCGGTTCCGGTGAGGAAGTTCCTCTCCACCAGGCCCTCAAGACCAAGTTCATCGAAGGTGGCGCTGGCTTTATGTCCCTGATCATCATCTGCTTGATCATCGGTATGGCCCTCGCTATCGAGCGTATCCTCTATCTGGCCTTCTCCAAGACCAACACAACCAAGCTCTTGGAAGCTGTTGAGGCTGCTCTGGCCAAGGGTGGCATCGAGGAAGCCAAGAAAGTCTGCCGTGAAACCCGTGGCCCCGTGGCCAGCATCTTCTATCAGGGTCTGCTCCGCGCCGACCAGGGTGTTGATGTTGTCGAGAAGACCATCGTCTCCTACGGCGGTGTTCAGATGAGCCTGATGGAGAACGGCCTCAGCTGGATTGGTCTGTTCATCTCCATTGCCCCGTCCCTGGGATTCCTTGGTACCGTTATCGGTATGATCCAGGCCTTCGACGCTATCCAGGCTGCCGGTGATATCTCCCCGAACGTTGTGGCTGGCGGTATGAAGGTGGCCCTCATCACCACTGTGGGCGGTCTCATCGTTGCTATGATTCTCCAGATTTTCTACAACTATATCATCGCTAAGATCGACTCCCTGTCCATCGATATGGAAGACTCTTCCATCCGCTTTGTGGACACCATGGTCAAATTCAATAACAAGAAGTAATCAACCCCTTTAATTCCAGATAATAATGGAACAGAAATACGCTAAAATATTCAAACTCGTCCTTTGGGTTTTGATGATACTGAGCGTGGCGGTTCTGCTCTGGGGTATGATTAAGGGTTATCCGGAAACAGTGGCCGCCGACAACGGCACCGTGGATCCTCTGCTCTACTGGGCATACATCGTCCTCGGCATCGCCTTGGCCGCAGTCATCTGCGTGGGCCTGTACATCACGGCCACCACCAATCCCAAGGGCCTCATCAAGATCGGAATCGCAGTCGTGGGCGCAGCTGTCCTCTTCGGCCTCTGCTACCTGCTGGCTTCCGGCGCTCCGGCTGTCGGCTACTCCGGCGCCAAGCTCCCCACCGCTTCCGAGCTCAAGATGACCGACACCATCCTCAACCTTGCCTACCTGGTAGGTGGCGCTGCCATCCTGTCCATCATCGTAGGTGAAGTTATGATGACCATCCGCAATAAAAAGTAAAGTAAACCATGGCAAGAAGAAATTTCCAAGCAATCGGTTCTACGGCTGACATTGCATTCCTGCTCCTGTGCTACTTCCTCATGACTACCACCATGGGTGACCAGTCAGGTCTGCAGCGTCGTCTCCCCCCGATTCCTGATGCCCAGCAGGCCCAGGATCAGAAGGTGAACCGCCGTAACATCATCATCGTCAGAATCAACTCTGCCGATAAGCTGTTTGCCGGTAGCGAAGCCATGGACATCTCCATCTTGAAAGACAAAATCAAAGAGTTCCTGACCAACCCCGCCAACGATCCCAACCTGCCCGAGAAGGAGCCCAAGGAAATTGAAGGCAAAACCTACATGGTTTCCAAAGGCGTTATCTCCCTGCAGAACGACCGTGGTACCAGTTATCAGGCGTACATCGCCGTCCAGAACGAACTGGTCAAGGCTGTGAATGAACTCCGCGACGACTTCGCCAGAGCTAACTTCGGCAAGAAGTTCTCCAAGCTCTCCGAAGAAGAGCAGGATATTGTGAAAAAGGCTGTTCCTCAGAACATTTCCGAGGCCGAGCCTAAGGATACCGGTAAAAAATAATAGGAGGTAAGCATTATGTCAAAATTTGGAAGTTCCAGCAATAAGAAGGAAGTCCCGCAGGCATCATCGAACTCCCTGTCCGATATCGTGTTCATGCTCCTGTTCTTCTTTATGGTGACCACCCAGATGCGTGAAACCGAGCAGAAGGTTAAAGTGACCATGCCCGAAGCATCTGAAGTTGCCAAATTGGAGAGAAAGGACCTCAGCGCCAATATCAACATCGGTAGCCCTACCCTCCAGTATCAGGCTATGTATGGTACCGATGCTCGTATTCAGCTCAACGACTCTTTCAAGACGGTAGCCGACATCCGTGACTTCATCGCCGCCGAGCGCGATGCCATGAGTGAGGCCGAACGTTCCCTGATGACCGTGAACCTCCGTGTGGACCAGGATGTCCGTATGGGTATCGTCTCCGATGTAAAACAGGAGCTGCGTCGCTGCTCCGCCCTGAAGATCATGTACGCCGCAAGAAAACCTGCGGACAAGAACTAAGGGTACATCAAACCATTTGAAAAGAGGCTGGCTCGCTAGGAGTCAGCCTCTTTTATTAGCAACTGTCACGGACGACCAGGGTGGGCGGGATCAGGAGCTGCCGGAGCGGCGGTTCCGGAAGGCCCCGCCGGCGGGCGTCGATAATGGAAAAAAGTGTATCTACCGCGATCTCCCCTGCCTCGCGCAAGGGCTGCTCGATACGGGTGACCGCCGGATCCACAAAATCCAGGAAGCCATTGTTGTCGAACGAGATTACGCCCAGATCACGGGGCGGACGAAGCCCCAGGGTGCGCAAGGCGTCGATGACGCCCAGGAGGATGGTGGAACTGAAGGCGAAAATGGCATCGTACGGCCGCTGACCGTCCTGGAAGGCCGCCAGTGTCTGTCTGTATCCGTTCTCCACTGAGAAAGCATCGCCGGCCACTTCACCCGTGGCATCCCCGGAAGCCAGGGCAGCCTGGAAGCCGCGCACACGCTCCTGATTCGGCATGGAAGCGGGAACGCCCTGGATGGCCAGGATGCGCCGGTACCCCTTTTCCAGGAGGAAGGCCGAGGCACAGCGGGCGCCCTCGAAGTTATCCGTGCACACATACGGAAGCGTGGTTTCCCGGAAATAACGGTCGATCAGCACCATCGGAATCTGGCGGCTGACTTCGTCGTGCAGTGCAGGCGTCTGGGAAACGGGGATGCAGATGATCCCGTCCACATTCCGGCCCTGGAACATCCGGAGGGAGGCGGCCTCCTCCTGCTCGCTCTCCTGCGAGTCCGCCATGATTGTATGGTATCCCCTGCTGCGCAGCAGTCCGATCACAATGCCGGAAAGGGTGGCGAAGAAGGGATTCTCGATGCCCGGGACCAGGAGCCCGATGGTCTGGGATTTTTGCGTCCGCAGGGACTGCGCCACCAGATTGGGCTGGTAATTGAGCCGCTGGGCTTCACGGGTAATCAGGCTTTCAGCCTCGGCGCTGATCCGGTACTTTTTTGCCTGTCCGGTGAGCACACGCGAAACCGTGGATACAGCGTATCCGGTCAGTTCCGATAAGGTGTGCAATGTGTTTTTCTGGGCCATCCGTACAATAATCGCCTCAAAGATACACTTTTTTATGCGGTTTCTTCCTAACAAACGAAACAAGATGAAATATTTTTACTATATTTGAAATTAGAAGCGCAAACGTTTGCGCAAAATTGAGCAAATTATAACACTAAAAATATGAGCCAAAAATCAATTCTGGTTATCGGCAGCAGCAATACCGATATGACCGCAAAGACCCACGCCCTTCCCCGTCCCGGAGAAACCGTGCTGGGCGGCGTATTCACGATGGGCGCCGGCGGCAAAGGCGCCAATCAGGCCGTAGCAGCCCAACGGCTGGGGGGCAAGGTGCAGTTCATCTGCAAAGTCGGGCGCGATATGTTCGGCGACAATGCCATCGCCCAGTATCAGAAAGAGGGGCTGGACACCTCGGGCATCCTCCGCTCTTCCCTCCCCTCCGGCGTCGCGCTCATCTACGTGGACGACCATGCCGAAAACTGCATCGTGGTGGCTTCCGGTGCCAACGGAGACCTCTCCGAGGCCGATATTGAAGCCTCCAGCGCCGCCATCAAGGCCTGCGGCATCCTGCTGCTCCAGCTGGAAAGCCCCATCCCGACGGTGCTGAAAGCCGCCAAAATGGCCCACGAGGCCGGTGCGATGGTGGTCCTGAATCCGGCCCCGGCCTGTCCCCTGCCGGAAGAACTCTTCCAGTATATCGACCTGTTCATCCCCAACGAAACCGAGCTTTCCACCTTCAGCGGCCTCCCCGTCAACACGCCTGAAGAGGCCGAAAAAGCGGCTGCCGTGATGCAGCGCAAGGGCGTTGGCCGGCTCATCGTGACCATGGGCAGCAAGGGTGCCCTCATCTGCGAAGGCGGTCCCGCCATCTTCGTGCCCGCGCATAAAGTGAAGGCCGTGGACACCACCGCCGCCGGCGACACCTTCTGCGGCGCGCTCTGCGTGGCCATTTCCGAAGGGAAGAGCCTGAAGGAAGCGGCCGAATTCGCCTGCGCAGCATCGGCCCTGACCGTGCAGAAGATGGGCGCGCAGAATTCCATCCCGTTCAGAAAAGATATTAATATTTAAAAGGATACCGTTATGTACATCGTAGGTAGTTACACGCTGGCAGTTATTCTCTGCTTTGTCACCATGCTTTGCTGGGGCTCCTGGGGCAACACCCAGAAACTGGCCGCCAAGAGCTGGCGTTACGAACTCTTTTACTGGGACTATGTAATCGGTATGGTCCTGTTCTCCCTGGTGCTGGCCTTCACCGCCGGCAGCATCGGCTCCGAGGGCCGTCCCTTCCTGCAGGATCTGGCACAGGCCAGCTGGTCCAGCATCGGCTGGGTGGTGCTGGGTGCCGTCGTATTCAACGTCTCCAACAT
>CACYHZ010000011.1:31686-37145 GCA_902774345.1 uncultured Bacteroidia bacterium
GTGCTGAATAACCTCCTGCTGCATCCCACCGCCGGACAGAACACCGGCCTGCTGTGGCTGGGCGTAGCCCTGGTAGTGGCCGCCATCATCTGCAACGGCGTGGCCTCCGGCAAGGTTTCCAACGAACAGCGAGATCCCAAGCAGAACCGAAAGGGCATCATCCTGGCCCTGCTGGCCGGCATCATCATGTCCTTCTTCAGCGCCCTGGTTTACAACGGCGTGGACCTGGACAACTTTGCCGCTCCGGCAGCCGGTAAGCTCACCCCTTACACCGCCATGGTCATCTTCTCCCTGGGCGTGTTCCTGAGCAACTTCGTGGTGAACACCATCGTAATGAAGAAACCCTTCGTGGGAGAGCCTGTCACCTATAAGCAGTACTTCGCCGGCAGCTTCGGCACCCACCTCGTGGGTATCCTGGGCGGCTGCATCTGGGCCCTGGGTACCGCCCTCAATTACCTCTGCGCCGGAACCGCCGGTGCCGCCGTATCCTACGCCCTGGGCCAGGGCGCACCCTTGGTGGCCGCCATCTGGGGCGTATTCATCTGGAAGGAATTCAAGGGCGCACCCAAGCAGGTGTATGGCCTGCTGGCCCTGATGTTCGCACTCTTTATTGCCGGACTTTCCTGCGTAGTCGTGGCAGGTATGTAATGGGAAACGCTATGAAACGATTGATATCCTGTCTCCTGCTTCTGGGCCTATTCTGGACGGCATTTGCCCAGAACGGCACCCTGACGGGCACCGTCTCCGACGAGCGCGATGCCCCGCTGGCCGGAGCCACCCTGGTCTGCGGCAGTCACTACGCCGTGACCGATCAGGATGGCCGATTCTCGCTGCAGGCGCCTCAGGGAGCCACCGTCACCGTCTCCTTCCTGGGATACGACGACTACCATTTCACCGTGGGCGGCAACAGCCGGCTCACCATCCGACTGAATCCTTCGGCCGATACCATCCTGAACGAATCCGTGGCCATCGGCTATGGTAAGACCACCAAGAAAGAGGTCACCGGCGCCGTCGTGAGCCTGAAAACGGAAGACCTGGACAAGGGTTCCTTCACCTCGGCCGCCGGCATGCTGCAAGGCAAGGTGGCCGGCCTCACCGTGGTGAACCCCGACGGCGGCGACCCCAACGCCTCCTACCAGTTCCTCCTGCGCGGTACCAACACCCTGAGCGCCGGACAGGGCCCCCTGATCATCATTGACGGCGTGGCCGATGCCGACGTGCGCAACATCAACTTCCAGGAAGTGGAATCCATCGACGTGCTCAAGGACGGCTCCGCATCGGCCATCTACGGCACCCGGGGCACCAACGGCGTGGTAATCATCACCACCAAACGCGCCAAGAGCGGCACCACCTCCGTCCAGTACGACGGACAGGTATCGGTGCAGACCGTTCAGTCCCGCGCCAAACCGATGACGGCCGAAGAGTTCGAATACACCATCAGGAACTACGCGCCCGGAAAGGCCGGTTCCCTGTACGGCAGCGACACCGACTGGTTCAAGGAAATCACCCGCACCCCCATCAGCCACAAGCACAACCTGGCCGTTTCCGGTGGCACGGATAAATTCAGCCACCGTACCGTCATCAACGTGGAACAGAACCAGGGTCTGCAAAAGAAGAACGAGGCGGCCAAGTACCTGATCAAGACCAACATCACCCAGCATATCCTGGAGGGGTGGATGGATCTGGACTTCAACCTGAGCTACGTCAAGCGCGTGTCTTCTCCGGCCAACTATGGTGCGTTCCGTCAGGCGTTTATGCGCAATCCCACCGAGCCGGTGTACGATCCCGATGCCACCATTTATGGCGGATACTACACCCTTACGGAGTCGGATTACACCAACCCCGTGGCCATGATCAACGAGCGGGAAGCCAAGAACGAAACCGCCACCCTGGCGGCCAACCTGCGCGCTACGCTGAACATCCTGCCCGTCAAGGGCTTGAAATGGGACAACTTCGTCAGTTACAGCGACGAAAAATACTCCGCCCAGGAATACAAGACCTCCTACTACCCCAGCAGCGTGGGCAAGAAGGGCGTGGCCTACACCTCGTCCAATGCCTATGACGACTTCCAGTGGGAAAGCACCGTCCAGTATTCCAACGTCTTCAACGGCCACTCCATCCAGGGAATCCTGGGTTACACCTGGCAGCAGAAGATGAACTGGGAGTCCAGCATGGAGAACTTCGGCTTCGACTCCGACTTCTACAAATACAACAACATGGGCTCCGGAACCGCCCTCAAGGAAGGACTGGCCGATATGAGCACCTACCGCTCCTCCAGCCGCTACATCGCCTTCTTCGGCCGTGCCATCTGGAACTACAAGGAGAAATACCTGGCTTCCGTATCCCTGCGCCGCGACGGTTCCTCCCGCTTCGGCAAAAACCAGAAGTGGGGCTGGTTCCCGGCCGTGAGCCTGGGCTGGCGCATGACGGAAGAGCCCTGGATGAAGGACATCCAGTGGCTGAACGAACTCAAGATCCGTGCGGGCTTCGGCGTCACCGGCAACCAGGACTTCTCCAACTACAAGTCCCTGATGCTGATGTCCACCGGTACCAGCTTCTATTACAACGGCGAATGGATCAACTCCTACGCCCCCGCTTCCAACGCCAACCCGTACCTGAGATGGGAGCGCAAGAACGAGTTCAACGTCGGTATCGACTTCTCGGTCCTGGACAACCGCATCGGCGGTACGCTGGACTACTATTACCGGCTCACCACCGACCTGTTGTACGAATACAACGTTCCCGTTCCCCCGTACGACTACAAGACCCTGTTCACGAACGTGGGTTCCATCAGCAATATGGGTATCGAACTCACGCTGTATGCCACGCCGGTGAAGACCCGCGACTGGGTGTGGAACACCACCCTGGTGGCCGCCCACAACGAGAACAAGCTGATCAAGTTCACCAACGAGGAGTTCCAGAACCAGGACTATGAAATTGGCTGGGCCGCTACGCCCGTGGGCGCCTATCTGCAACGCCTGACCGAAGGCGAAAGCCTGGGTTCCTTCTACGCACCCCGCTACTCCCATGTGGGGGCCGACGGTTCCGATGTCCTGGAGGACGAGTTTATGGGCAAGGTGCCCGTGACCAAGTGGAGCCGTATCGGGACGGCCTATCCGGACGTGACCCTGGGCTGGAGCAATACCGTGCGTTTCCGTCAGCTGACCCTGAGCCTGACCCTGCGCGGCGCCATCGGCGGAAAGGTATTCAATTCCTACAGAGCCAATTACGAGAGCCTGCAGCAGATCGGTCTCAGGAACATCCTGTCCTCCTGGCTGGACAATACCGCCTATACCGGTGAAATCCGCTACTCCGACAAGTACATCGAGGATGCCTCGTACCTGAAGCTGGACAACGTGTCCCTGAGCTACGACATCCCCCTGAACAACAAGTACCTGCACGGCGCCCGGATCTTCGTATCGGGACAGAACCTGCTGTGCCTGACCGGCTACAAGGGCGTGGATCCGGAAGTGAGCCTGAGTGGCCTTACCCCGGGTATCGAAAGCACCAGCTACTACCCACGCACGTCCACCTTCACCCTGGGAGCGTCCCTCACCTTCTAAACTGACACGGTATGAAAAAGATTCTGTATATGGTTTTGAGTGCAGTCGCCCTGTGCGCCTGCACCAATCTGGACGAGGAAATCTATTCCAAGATTGCCAAGGACAACTTCTTCACCACCGAAGAACAGTTCGTAAAGTATTCAGCCCGGGCCTATACCTCCCTGCAGCACTGGGGCACGGAAAAGAGCCTGTGGACCTTCGTGATCCAGAACACCAACGAGGTTTGCGTGCCCGTGAACCCCAACGGCGGCTGGTGGGACGACGGCCGTTACAACGAAGTGCACGTGCACAGCATTTCCTACAGCAACCGCCTGCTGGAAATGGCCTGGGAGTACTGGACCAACGGCGTTACCGCCTGCAACGACGTGCTGGACATGTTCGAGAACGTGGAGAAGGAATTCGAGGCCAAGGACCGCGTCATTGCCGAGGTGAAGACCCTGCGCGCCTATTATTATATGTGTGCCATCGACAACTGGCAGCATATTCCCTTCTCCATCAGTAAGAAGGAAAGCGGCTATCCCCCGAAGAAGGAACGCAACTTCGTGTTCGATTTCATCGTAAAGGAAATCACGGACAACATCCAGTTCCTGCAGGAAGAGCCTACCGGCGAATACTATGGCCGCATCACCCAGGGGGCTGCGTACGCCATCCTGGCCAAGATGTACCTGAATGCCGAGAAATGGATCGGAAAGCCGATGTGGGCCGAAGCAGAAGCCGCCTGCAACGCCGTCATCAGCAAGGGCCACTACACGCTGGCCCCTAATTACAAGGACAACTTCGCCGTGTACAACGAGAACTGCCCGGAGCAGATTCTGGCCATTCCGTTCAGCACGGTCTATACGACCTCGGACCACAACGCCTTCCTGATCTACATGTCCACCCTGCCGGCCGACCTGTGCCGGCCGATGGGAATCAATGCCGACGCCTGGGACGGCCTTTGCGGAGAACCTGACTTCCTGGCCAGCTACGAACCCGGAGACACGCGTAAAGCCGACACCTGGCTCTATGGACAGATGTACGACAAAGACGGCAATCCCCTGGAATATGAGCCCGGCGTACCCTATATCATCGACCCGGACATGCCGGAAAGCGTGTATGGAAAAGATGCCCGCCGGACGGCCCTGCAGGGCGCCCGTATCGGGAAATGGACCTACCAGAGCGACGGTCGCCTGACCGGCGGCCAGGTGGGCATGGACAATGACTTCTTCCTGATCCGCTATGCCGATGTGGTGCTGATGTACGTGGAAGCCCTGGTCCGCCAGGACAAGGCCGGTGCCGCCGCCAATGTGGAAGACTTCCGGACCATCCGTACCCGCGCGGGCCTCTCTCCGATGACGGCCGCCGAGCTGACCCTGGACAACCTGTACTGGGAACGTGCCCACGAACTGGCCATCGAAGGCTGGCAGCGCCAGGACATGATCCGCTTCGACAAATACCTGGAAGCCTGGTGGGCCAAGCCGGAAAAGACAGAAAGCGACCTCACCCTTCCCATCCCCAAGAGCGCCCTTGCCGCCAACCCTAACCTGAAGTAAGATGAAACGCATATTCCTCCTCATACTCCCCTGCCTCGTGGTCCTCTCCTGCGCAAAAAAGCCCCTGGAGATTACCCGTACCCAGCTGAAGGAAAAGATTGCCGGCGCCTGGCTGGGCCAGATGGTGGGCAATATCTACGGCCTGGAATACGAGAACAAGTTCGTGGACCAGCCCGGCGAAGGCCCCTTCGTCTTCAATAAGGCCATGCGCAAGATGGAGGCCGTTGACGGCGCTTTTTCGGACGATGATACCGACGTCGAGTACCTCTATCTGATGATGATGGAAAAGTACGGCGTGAACCCCACCTATGCCCAGGTGAAGGAAGGCTGGATGTACCACATCCGGGACCGCGTCTGGCTTGCC